>NZ_JBSXON010000084.1:0-89572 GCF_056859475.1 Halopseudomonas sp. L-58 | reverse complement strand
GGTCGCGGTAGGGACGGCAGTTACCTGCCGCCCCCCGCACAGATCCGTACGTGCGGAACTACCGCATACGGCTCCTGCCTCGGGTATGTGACGCGAAGCGATCCTCAGGGTAAGGATGTGCATTTCTAGGTCTAGGTATGTAGAGGTCGGCAAGGCGTCCGTAGCGTGACCATTGAAGCCTATTACGCTGGCTGCGCCGTTTGAGGGCTTGCCGCCATAGACGGCAGACCGCTGAACGAAAGCCACCAAGACGTATTAGGTTTCCCGGCACCGCGTGGTAATTGAAGTAGCCCCTGACCACCCGAGTAAGCCATTGCCCTTGAGCCCCGATGGGCTCATGACGTCGGCGCTTCAGCTCATCCCGAATAGCCAGCAGCGTCGCACGCATTCGCTTCTTGACCGTCAGTCGCAGTATTTGAAAACCACCGCTTCTGTTGGTACTGCAACAGTGCGTGAAGCCTAGGAAGTCAAACGTCTCCGGTTTACCTAACCCCCGCTTCCTACGATTTCTCGCAGCAAAACGACCAAACTCAATCAGCCGTGTCTTCGAGGCGTTGAGGGATAAACCGAACCTGGCCAAGCGCTCCTGCAACTGCACCAGAAACTGCTGAGCCTGCCATTGCGTCCTGAAACCCACCACGCTGTCGTCCGCGTATCGCACAACAATCACATCGCCACGGGCATACCGCTGGCGCCACTGCCTTGCCCACAGATCCAGCACGTAGTGAAGATAGATATTCGCCAACAATGGCGATATCACTGCGCCTTGGGGAGTCCCCTTGGTCGCAGCCACCCTACGGCCATCCTCCATAACACCCGCTTGGAGCCATTTGCAGATAAGCCCGAGCAGGCGTCGGTCTGCAATCCGGTGTCCCAGAAACATGAGCATCCATTCATGGTCGATCTCATCAAAGAACGACGTGATATCCGCATCCAATATCCAGTTCACCTTCTGGCCCTTCAGCGCGACCGTCAACGCATCCAGCGCATCATGCTGGCTGCGTCCCGGCCGAAACCCGTACGAGAATCCCAGAAAGTCCTCTTCATAGATCGCATTCAGAACGGTAACGACTGCCTGCTGTACGATCTTGTCCTCCAGAGAGGCAATGCCCAACGGGCGTTGCCTGCCATCGGCTTTGGGAATGTAGACCCGCCGCGATGGCGTTGCCCGATAGGCTCCACTGTGGAGCCTTGCGTGCAAATCGGTTACCCGCTGGAGAAGACCTTCCTCATATTCTCGCCACGACATGCCGTCCACGCCCACCGCTGCATCGCGGCGCAGGGCATAGAAGCTCTGCGCCAATAACTGCGGTGTGATGTGGTGCAGCAATGCCGTGAACTGCGTACCCTTGCTCCTTCGGGCTGCTTCACGTACACCTTCAAGTCCCATCGACACGCAACTGATCCGGCTCAGTGTCCGGGGCGCGGGGGGCGTGTCGGTGTTTCCCTTGGCTACGTCCCTTTCCTCCACTATCTCCGCCGGGCCAGGCCCTTTGTTCGATGGCTTCTCAGGTACTACGGACGTATCCGACTTCTCAGCGACGTGAACAGCAGGGTTACGGCTTTTGGCCTTTCCTGCTCCGCCCGGTGCTTGCGCACTGGGCGCCGCTGAGATCTCCCAGTTTCTGTGCGGAGGACTTCCCGACGTGCACAGGGTCTCCGACCGCGCGGGATCAGAGCATGACTGGCGTATAACGCCATGCTCCATGTTGCCTTCTGCTTCGCTTAACAGCATCGGCATCCCGAATTCCTGATTACGCGGCTCAATGGCTGGCCCATCGGTTTCCCCTGTCAACGCTTCACCCTGCACCTCACGGTGCAACGTGCATGACTCGGGGTCTGGTTGATTCGCCATTTCTTACCAGTATCGAACTTTCATCGACTATCCTCCGCCAGCTTTAACTGGCGCACTAAGCGTACGGGGAATACACCTTGCGCCGATCAGCCCGGCATCCACTGATGCGGCAGCAGTTGCTCGATCTCGCTAGCCTTCTGCGTCGGCAACCGCGTTAGCACGTCCTTGAGGTAGGCGTACGGATCATGGCCATTCATGCGAGCTGACTGGATCAGGCTCATGATCGCTGCAGCCCGTTTACCGCTGCGCAACGATCCAGCGAACAGCCAGTTTGACCTGCCAAGCGCCCACGGTCTGATCTGGTTCTCGACCGCATTGTTATCGATGGGCACGGCACCATCATCCAGGTAGCGCGTTAGCGCCACCCAGCGTTTGAGACTGTAGTCCAGTGCCTTGGCGATGGCCGAGCCTTCAGGCACCAGCTCGCGCTGGGCCAGCATCCAGGTATGCAAGGTGTCGGCTAGGGGCTTGGCCTTTTCCTGGCGTATTCGCCAGCGATCCTCGTCACTCAGGTCTTTGGCTTGCCGTTCGACTTCATACAGCCCGCCAATCGAGTGCAGCGCTTGTTCGGCCAGCTGGCTTTTGTTGGCGGCATGCAGGTCGAAGAACTTGCGCCGCGCATGCGCCATGCAACCGATTTCGGTGATGCCCTGCTCGAAGCCAGCCTTGTAGCCTGCGAAGTCATCGCAGACCAATTTGCCATTCCAGGTGTCCAGGAAGTTACGCGCATGTTCGCCAGCACGGCTGGGACTGAAGTCATAGACTACCGCCTTCAGTGCTGAGAACGGCGTAGTGCAGTAGGCCCAGACGTAAGCCCTGTGTGTTTTCTTCTCGCCGGGTGCCAGCATCTGCACCGGTGTTTCATCGGCGTGTACAACGTCTTGAGCTAGCACTGCCTCGCGCAATGCATCCACCAAGGGTTGGAGCTGCACGCCGGTTTGGCCTACCCACTGCGCCAACGTCGAACGCGATATGACCAAGCCTGCACGGCCAAAGATCTTTTCCTGGCGATACAGCGGCAAGTGGTCCGCGAACTTGGCCACCATTACATGGGCCAACAAGCCGGCGGTGGGAATGCCCTTGTCGATCACCTGGGCCGGCACAGGCGCCTGGATCAGCGTTTCGCACTGACGACAGGCCCATTTGCCACGCACATGTTGCTCGACGGTGAACACGCCAGGTGGGTAATCCAGCTTCTCGCTCACATCTTCGCCGATGCGCTGAAGTTGGCACCCGCAGGCACACTGTGTGCTCTCCGGTTCATGGCGGATGACCGTACGTGGGAACTGGGATGGCAGCGGAGCGCGCTTGGGCTGTTGGCGCGATGAGGTTGCGGCAGGCTCAGGCCGGAGCGCGTTCAGCTCTGCCTCGATAGCCTCGAGGTCGGTGTTGAGCAAGTCATCCAGCAAGCTGCCTTGCGCCGGACTGATTTGCTCACTGCGCTTAGCGAATTTGTGCCGCTTGAGGATGGCGATCTCGTGAGAGAGTTGCTCGATGACTGTCTTGTCGCGGCGGCTCTCTCGGCCCATGGTGTCGACCTTGGACAGCAACTGCGCAGCGAGGGCGCGCAGTTGTTCGGGCGTCATTTGGTCGAGATTGGGCGAGGAAGTCATGCCGTGGATTTTACCAAAGCACGGTCACTGCAACAGCTGATAAGCGGGGTTCAGAGCACTGTAATTGCGCCGCTGGAACCGATTCGCTGCCATGGCAAACCGAGCACCAAGGCCTGGAGTTGCTCAGCGTCGAGTTCGACCTCCAGACCACGATGCACGCCTGGCCAGTGGAACTTGCCCTGATTCAGTCGCCGTGCGGCAAGCCAGATGCCCACACCATCATGCACTAGCACCTTCATCCGGTTGGCGCGCTTGTTGGCGAACAGGTAGGCGCAGTGCGGCTGCGCCGCGCCGAATACGGCGACTACGCGGGCCAGCGCTGTGTCAGTGCCGGCGCGCATGTCCAGAGGCTCAGTGGCGAGCCAAATGCGTTCAATGCGGATCACTTCAGCAGCTCGCGCAGGAAACGAGCACAACCTTCAGGGTCGTTGCCCGGCCACTGCACCGACAGCTTGCCGACCCGATGAGGAATAACGATCTGGATGGCCATGTCGGCAGCACTCGGGGTAGCAGGTAGGCTCGGGACGAGAGGGATCGGAATAAAACTGGAGGGTACAGCAGGCAGCTGTGCCTGCTGGCGGCGAATCCACTTGTGCACGAGATTGGCGTTAAGGCCATGACTCAAGGCTACGCCGGCAACCGAGGCACCGGGCTGGCTGCACTCCTCGACGACCTGGGCCTTGAAGGATTTGGGATAGGAGCGGCGTAGGCCTGGCACGGGAGTTCCTCCGCAAGGGGCTTGAAATGGTGTCCACCAAAAACAGGTGGACACCATGCCGCTACCAGGCGGAATTGAGGAGGTGTGTTGCCCGGACGGTTACGGTCGACGGCCGCTGCGCCAAACATATCGCGCCGCGTCTTCAACCTGCGCTGACCAGCGACGTGTCTTCACCAACGGCTCGTGCAGGCTGATGCCGATTAAAACCAAAGAAGAGGGTCGCACTGAGGCGACCCTCGATGATGCTGCACACGCCCTGCCTCCTAGAGGTCCACGAGACAGGTCTTGATTCAGCAATTTAGCTTGATTTTACATCTGTAAAATCAAGCTAAATCAAAGGTTCTGACGGCGAAAAATCGCTTTATCCCGTAATCATCGCAACGGTTTGTGGGTGTGCAAGCTTCCGTAGGCCATCTCCCAACAGGACGTAGTTGGTATTCAACGTGCGAAACACGAATTCATCGGTGAACGCATGCAGCGCCGTAGTCCGCACAAAATCACCAACGTCCCAGCGTCGCAACGAGTCGTACACAACCGTGTGGGCAAACAGAATAGCGGGCTGTAGCTGCATAGTAGCCAGATAATCTCGCTGCTCTTCTGGCCCATCCAGGTCTACCCAAATCCAATTACGAACCAGGCAGAAGGGAGTGCCGTTGAAGGTCGCACGGCCATACTCCAGCGCCTCATCATTTTTCATCGCACTCCCAGACATAGGCTCGCCCGGGCCATGCAACAGTGCTTCAATTTTTCTTATTAGATCCACTACCGTATCTCCGCACATCAGATTCTCGTTGCACGGTGCTGACGAACCTCGAAAGAAAGCACTACAGCACCTCTTATCCTGAGCCAAGCCGACTCAAGAGCTGCAAGCACTACTTCACGACTGGGCTGATTTTCATGACTGGGCTTTTTCTTCTTCGCAGTTCGCTACGCAGCAGACGCTTCATCTCCAAAACGCCATCGCTTCCCAGCTCCCGATGTGGCAAATCAGCCTCGGCAACAAGCCTGTCACACCAGACTCCAAGTCCCTCGTATCCCGGATCTGTGCAGCGTTCACAACGATCTTTCAACGCGCTGAACAAATGGTTCAGATACAGCGCCTCGTCCAAATCCGGGTCTTCAAGCACATCCGTCACTTGGTCCAACAACTCACTCGCCGAGTACAGTCGCTTCACAGTCTTATCACGGGGATCAATAGGATTCAGCTCGAATACCTCGGCGATTACCGATATCGCGCACGCCTCCCTGGCACCGCGTTCCGGCTGAATATGCCTCATCTGCGACTCGACGATCTCTTCAACCAACTCTCTCAAACCCACCTCTTCATGCTCAGGCATTGACGCCTCCTATTCGTTACATTTTAATCTGAATATCTGAATACCAGTTATTCATAAAACCGAAAGATAGATATAGAGTGACCGCCTGTCAAGGATCCAGGTGCAACTCATGGGTAGCTCGATTTACAGGAACGAACATCTGGTGCTACTGCGTCTGCTCAGGCAATACCGGACGGAGTCAGGAATGACTCAGGGTGAATTCGCTAACGCGCTAAACCGACCACAATCCTTTGTCAGCGACATGGAACGAGGATCGCGCCGCGTTGACCTGATCCAGCTGAGGGATATTTGCGAAGTGTTTAACATCAGTCTGCTGGACTTTATCAGCCGCTTCGAAGCTGAGCTGGCAGCCATGGAGCAGTAGGCCGTTGCGCACCAAAACAGCACGAAGGCTCGATTGAGCAACGCGCATCGGACCGCCATCAACCTACGTTGATGCACAACCCTTGCGAGGGAGCTTGGCGCTATGACAAGAACATCAGAACAATGCGCCCTCACCTGCGTGTGCATCTCAGACACCCACGGACTCCATCAGTCTCTTCCGTCACTGCCCGACGGTGATGTCCTAATTCACGCCGGAGACTGCCTTGGCTCCGGCAGCCTGAAATCCCTTGAAGCCTTTGCTGAATGGTTTGAAGCACAGCCTCATCGCCACAAGATCTTGGTTGCCGGCAATCACGACTACGCGATCGAAAAGTACCCTGACCTGATCCCAAAACTGCTACCGACCACCTACTACCTTCAAGACAGCGGGATAGAAATCGACGGGGTACAGTTCTGGGGATCACCGTGGACGCCGCGCTTTCACGGCGGCGCATTCATGCTGGATCGGGGGAGCTCGTTGAAGTCACAATGGGCTCTGATTCCGGAAGACACGGATGTGCTCATCACACACGGCCCACCGTACCTGAGCGGAGACCGCGCCATCGACGGAATGCTCACGATCAACGTGGGATGTGAAGACCTGTATTACTGCACCCGAGATCTGCCCTTGCAGGTGCATGTGTTCGGGCACATACATGAGGGCTATGGAATGTACAGGCGAGGGGAGCAAGTGCTTATTAACGCGAGCACCTGTACCGAGCACTATGAGCCAACCAACAAGCCTGTTGTGTTCATCGCCAGGCCTGCCTCTGTTCACTGGCTTAAAGGTAGTAGGTCGTAATCCTTCTCGTGGGTCCATTCTCTCAAGAGTTAAGGCCTCCACGAAACTCGGTGTGATTCACTACCAATTGAACGAGCTAGGTGGTGAGGTAGCGGTGCGTTGCTTTGTGGGCGCATTATCTGGCCTATGGCTATGGTGGGTACGGCATGATTATCCACACCCGGCCACGGAGATGATTCATCACTTCGACGCCCTGATGAACAACGGTACCTGGCCATGATAGAAACGTGCGAGCCATACCCTACAAAGCCGGACCCTTAACATCTTTGATAAAACTAGACTAATATCTTACCCACCGAGTTTTATTATATTTACCAAACACAACATTCACGTCTGACAAAACAACATCCGTAGAACACTACCCCACGAAAAGCCGCCAGCGCCCCCGCTACTACGCTGCGCAAACAGATATTACTCTTTAAGAAAAATAGCTAAAATATTAGACTCGAGCCAGCTTAAACTTATATTTTGCTGAACAACCCACCAATTAAAAGTAGCGAATACTCATGAAAAATAAAACCTGGCTAATTACAGGCGCAGCACGTGGCCTGGGACTATCTATCGCAAAATCTGCTCTCAGCGCAGGCTACAATGTCGTTGCCACAGCGCGGGATACTGACTCGTTGAAATCAAAACTTGGCAATAAAAATCAGCATCTTTTGATTTTGCCGCTGGATGTAACCAACGGCACTCAAATAGCCGCAACCATCGCTGCAGCATGCGACCATTTTGGCGGCATTGATGTCCTGATAAATAATGCTGGGTATGGGTTACTCGGCGCATTTGAGCAAACACAGAAAACCCAGATTGAGCATCAGTTTTCCACCAATGTCTTCGGCGTCTTCGAGATGTGCAGAGCTGTTCTGCCCCTGATGAGAAAAAAACGGTCAGGCCATATTTTCAACATCTCATCGATCGCTGGTGTAAACGCCATGGCCGGCGCTAGCGTCTATAGCGCATCAAAATTTGCAGTCAGCGGGTTTTCGGAAGCGTTGGCACAAGAGGTAGCCGGTTTTGGTATCAAGGTGACCGCTGTTCAGGCCGGCGCCTTCCAAACTGACTTCTTGGACCCAAGCTCGGCGCACTTCGCAGACCAGGGTATAGAAGACTACAGTGCTTTTTCTGAAAAAATTGTCGCTGCCTCCAACGCCAACAATCACCAGCAAAAGGGAGATCCGGACAAGCTTGCTCAAGCATTACTGACTCTAAGCAAAGATGCGGAGGCGCCGCCGCGCTTTCTTGCCGGGTCGGACGCTATCAACATGGCTAACAGCCGCTTGGCTACATTGGGGGCCGAGCTGCAGAGCTGGGAAAATTTGTCCCGCTCTACTGACAACGGCTAAGTAATATAAATTGGCCGCGCTGTTGAAAACAGCCATACGCATTTAACATCAGTGGCGGCCAATCAACTGCAGAAACTCCTGACGCGTATTCCCTGATTCCCTGAAAGCGCCCAACATTACCGAGCTATACATTGTTGAGTTTTGTTTTTCCACGCCTCTCATCATCATACACATATGTTTAGCCTCTATAACTACGGCTACACCTTCTGCATTGGTAACTGTTTGAATCGCTTCCGCTATCTGGCGCGTCAAATTCTCCTGTATCTGCAGGCGACGTGCAAACATATCCACGATCCTAGCAATCTTTGACAACCCAACCACCTTACCTGTTGGTATATAAGCAACATGCGCTTTACCAATAAACGGCAGCATGTGATGTTCACACAAGGAATAAAGTTCTATATCTTTCACGATGACCATTTCATCGTTATCTGACTCAAAAAGGGCATTATTAACAAGTTCATCCAGAGATTGCTCGTAGCCTCTGCACAAGAACTGCATCGCTTTTGCTGCTCGCTCCGGCGTGTTTTTTAATCCGTCCCGCGTGGGGTTTTCATCTAGCTCTTCAATAATGTTAGCGTAATGACGGGTTAGCTTTTCAATATTCATGGGCTACTCTCTTATGCAAATTTCAGCGTTCCGCCGCCATTCAGGTCTAGACAGGTTCCGGTGATGTAAGGGTTGTTCATCACGTATTTTACTGCTTGATAAACGACCTCCGGTCCTGGCTCAAGACCTAGTGCGGAGCGTGCAAGCAACTTCGCCTGCTGCTCTTCACTGTCGCCGTCATTGAACATGATCAGCGCAGGCGCGATGCTGTTGACCTTAATGCTTGGGGCCAGACGCATGGCAAACGAGCGGGTCAGATTTTCCAGTCCTGCCTTGGTCGCCAAGTAGGCAATGTGATCATCCGCTCCGTTGAGCGCATCGTGGTCAGTGATGTGAATGATGTCAGCCACAGTGTCGGCGGAAAAAAGACTCGCACAGGCCATGTTGATCATATATGGAGCCTGCATGTGTACCATGCATAGCCGCTGGAAGGCAGGACCATCGACAAGGTCGTCATCAATCCACGTAGAAGCGTTATGAATGATTGCGCGCAACGAATGCGCCCTTTCTTGTAATACCCGGATGAAGGCATTGATACCCTGCTCTGACGAGAAGTCTGCAAGCATCACCTCAATGCCTTTCAGGGGGTTGACCTTCCACTCAGGCCGGAACCTGCGACAGGTGATTACGACCTGATAACCATCAGCGACCAACCGCTGAGCGCAATGCAAGCCCACTCTCTGCCCTGCGCCGGTGATTAAAACAGTCTCTTTAGGTGTTTCTTCTTTATCAAGCATGCCCAAGGTTTACCCTGCCTTCATCGCGGGTCTTCGTAATAACCAACCAGCACGATGTAATGCCCTACTCTGCGAAACATCGTTATCTTCTGCTCATTCTTCCGGGTAACGGGATTTGGCCACACATAAGACACAGTACCTTGATCAGCTTGCTCTACCGCCTGCAGTATCTGCTTGCCGATAGGGTGCTCATCCGCCGAATGGATTTTCCTAAAATCGCTACGGACCAGACGCAGGTTATAACCATGCGCAACGAAGCGTTCGGTATCTATATCGACAACGAAGGCGTAGAGATCATCTCTCTGGAACTCCGCGTCCAGTCCGTTGATCCGCTCGAAGGTTTCTTCCGGACTGTCCGCGACTGCTGCAGCAACGCGATCAAGAAATAACTTGGCCTCTTCACGGCTAGACCGAGGCAGGTAATAGCCAACCGAAAACACCTTGTCATCCACTCGCTGGAACAGCACTCGTTTGCGCTCTTCACGACCGTCAGCCCAATTCATCCAGCGGTAGTCTGCCGCGTGCATCTCTCCGGTTTCAGGGAGTGACAGGGCTTCTTTCAAAGCCTTGTTAAGATCATCGTTGAGAGCAGCTCCAACATCTCGTCCTATGAGGTTTGCAGAGGGACCTCCGCTGGCCAGCATGACCCCGTCCGTGTTGATCACATAGACATAGAGGTCATCCTGGACAAAGCGTCCCTGACGGCTGAATGCGGCCATGGCTTCGTCGCCGTGCCTTTTGTAGTAGTCGATAGCCTCGTTTAGCAGACGCTTTGCACTAGCCTCTTCCTGAGAGTACTGCTCTTCTGGAATACCTTGGGCAAAGGCGTTTGCTATATAGAAGAACGCCATGAAAATAAATACATTTCGACATGCAAGCCACATAGCCTGGACCCTCTTGTTATTGTTTTACGAGCACCCTTAAGTTAGAGATTTCTGCTAATAATCTCTTTCATGATTTCGGATGTACCACCATAAATCCGCGCTACCCGAGCATCTACCCAGGCCCGACCGATCTTGTACTCGCTCATGAAGCCATAGCCGCCATGAAGCTGCAGTAGCTCATCAAGCAGCTTGCCTTGAAGCTCAGAGCCCATGAGTTTTGCCATTGCAGCAACATCTGGTGCGAGCTCTCCACTCATTACTTTCTGCAAGCAATCGTCAATAAAAACCCGCAGCATGGTAGCCTGCGCCTTGACCTCTGCCAGCTTGAAACGCGTGTTCTGGAACTCGAATACCGGATTACCGAACACCTTTCGCTCACGCGTGTACTCGATTGTCTCTTCGAGCAGCGTAGATACAGACTGGGCAGCACGAAGGCCTATGATGAGCCGTTCCCACGCAAGCTGATGCGTAAGGTACTTGAAGCCCTTATTTTCCTCACCCAGCCGATTCGACGTAGGCACACGGACTTCGTCAAAAAACAGCTCAGCGGTGTCTTGCCCTTTTAAACCAATCTTGTCTAGGAGCTTGCCCTTGGAAAAGCCCGGACGATCTGTCTCAATGCAGATCAGGGTTAGATCCTTGCCCTTTGGATCCAGCTTGGTCGCAGTTACTACTAGGTCTGCGTTACCACCGTTGGTGATAAAGGTCTTTTGGCCGGATACCACATACTCGTCACCGTCCTGGCGCACGGAAGTGCGCATCGAGCGTAGGTCGCTGCCGATGCCTGGCTCACTCATAGCGATAACGCCAATGATCTCACCGGACACCATCTTGGGCAGCCACTTGTGCTTTTGCTCTTCAGTGCCATACGCCACGATATATGGAGCAACGATTTCAGAATGAGTGGTAAAGCCCACAGCGGTTGCATTAACGCGAGCCAGCTCTTCGATCATGACCGCAGAGTGCCCAAAGTCGCCGCCCGCACCGCCGTACTCTTCAGGCACTGTGGAGCACAGTAGCCCCATTTCTCCGGCTTTCAACCAGACTTCCTTGGGTACGATGCCGTTTTTTTCCCATTCATGCAGATTCGGGCTGATCTCCCGCTCAATAAATCGACGGGCCTGCTCTCTAAACATATTGTGGTCTTCACGGAATACGCTACGCATCGTGACGAGTCCTCCCTCAAGTTGACGTTTATCGGTCTTTGTATTCGGGCGTACGCTTGTCAACAAAGGCCGCCACGGCCTCCTGATGATCTTCAGTATGGTGAGCCAGCGACTGATAGGCGGCCGACAACTCAAGCAAGGAGTCCAGGCGCATATGCTGGCCTTCACGCAGAAGCCGCTTGCACAACCGCAAAGCGTGACCCGGGTTCGCGGCGATACGCTCTGCCAAAGCCACCGCTTGCGTCTCAAGCTCTTGCGGATCACACAGTTGCTCTACTAGCCCCCACTCGAGTGCTTTCTCCGCGTCAATCGTGTCACCAGTAAAAGCCATCAGGCTGGCTTTGGGGATGCCAATTATGCGCGGCAGCAGCCAGGCGCCACCGTCACCGGGCACGATTCCCAGCTTGACAAAGCTCTCGGCAAAAACGGCTTTGGTACTAGCGATGCGGATATCACACATGCACGCCAAATCAAGCCCAGCGCCAATCGCAGCTCCGTTAACGGCCGCGATAATAGGGATATCCAGGTCGTAGAGCGCTGTTGGAATACGCTGAATACCATCGCGGTAGGTGTTTCTCAGTTCGTATGGAGAGCCGGCAAAAATGCCGTCGCGCGCTTGCATATCCTTGATGTTTCCGCCGGCGCAAAATGATTTGCCGTTACCGGTAAGTACAATGACCTTAACGCTAGCGTCTGCGCGCATCTGCGCGCACAGGTCAACGAACTCCTGCATTTGCGACGGCTCGGATAACGCGTTGCGCGTATCCGGACGATCCATACGGACGATGACTACGCCGCCGCGACGCTCCAGCTGCAAAAAATTACCCATGGGTGCGGCTCCTTATTATTGTGTAGTGGAAAGATCTTGTAATTCGGGGTTGGTAAGCATTGGCCAGAAGTCTGCTGAACCAGCAGCGCACACATGCTCGCCTAGTGCCTTGCTCCAGAATGTGCTTGAGCCAAACTCGCTACGCCAACTCCAGAGCCGTCGGGTTAACGTGTGCAGAGCGTACTCCTGCGTAAAGCCAATGGCGCCGTGCACTGAGTGGCCGATAGCGGCAGCTTGGCTGGCTGCCTCCGAGGCAGAAACTTTTGCCGCTGCCACACTGAACATAGGCAGGCGTTGATCAGCACCCGCAAAGGCGGCTTCTGCAGCGACGTTGGCCGCTGCAGCCTGCTCAGCCAGGACCGCCAACTGTTGCTGGATTGCCTGAAAGGCTGCGATTGGTTTGCCAAATTGTTTGCGCTCACCTGCATAGCTGGCTGTCATCTCCAATAACGCGTTTATGGCACCAGCTATTTGCGCAGAACGCGCCATGGCTCCTGCCGCCAGCAATACGTCGTCAGCCAGATGGGTCGGCAATACGGCGGACATTACGACGGCGGCGGCGCTGAAGCTGAGGTCATCACGAGCCTCACCTGCGATGTTGGTGCCCTGCCTAACCCGTTCAGCCGTGGCGACATCCAGCAGTACCAGATGGGTTTGTCCTGCATTGTCGCCGGCTAGTGCCACTACCGAATCCGCAAATCGCCCCCAAGGCACTTGAGCCAGTTCTCCCGAAACGCGGCCTTCGCCAATGGTCAAACTTGTTTCGCTCGCGAAGCTCAGAATATCGCTGCGTGCGCCGAGCCCAGCCTGCTCCAGTAACCAGTTGCCGATGATCATCTCAGCCAATGGCACTGGAGCGGCAAATCGGCCTAGTGCTCGAATGATCACATACAGATCCGCCCAACTCGCGTCTGCACCTCCAGCTACTTCCGGAGCTCCTGCCAAAGGAAATCCGTTATCCTCCAATGCTCGCCACAGGGCAGCCGGCCACTCTCCAGACTCGGCTTCGTGAACCAGGTCGGGCGTGCACAAATCAGACAGCAGTCGCTCAATAGTCGATTCAAAAAGTTCGCGCATTATCGAAGCCCCAGTCCACGTGCAATAATCCCGCGGAGAATCTCTCGAGTTCCCCCGCGCAAAGAGAAAGAAGGTGCCATTTGCGTAAGGTATGCCAGCACTTTCGCGTGTGCTGAACCCCCAACAACCTGCGGCTGCTCATCAACCACACCCTGCAGTATCTCGGGCAACTCCTGCTCAAGTACATTGCCTAGGTCCTTGACACACGAAGCCGCCCAAGCAGGGTTTTTGCCCTCACTCAACTGTCGAGTAACCCCCAGCGACATGTTTCTAAGTGTTAAGAGACGAGCTGTAATCTTGCCTATTTCACGTGCTTGCAGCGCATCAGGCTGGCGCCCGATAGCATCGATGGCGGTGTGCATTACCGCGATACTGCTAAGAAATCGCTCAGGGCCACTCCGCTCGAAAGCTAGCTCTGCTGTCACCTGCTCCCATCCCCGACCCTCTTCGCCAATCAGGGCATCCTCCTCAAGCTGGGCGTTGTCAAAAAACACCTCATTGAAGTGTTCGCCACCAGCCAAGTCCGCGATCGGTCTGATAGAGATGCCAGGGGTACGCAGATCGACAATGAACTGTGACATACCCCCATGACGTCCAGAGGTTTCCTTATCGCCGGTACGCACCAGAGCGATCATGTAATGCGAGTGTTGAGCATTGGTGGTCCATACTTTCTGCCCATTCAAAACCCAGCCACCAGCATTACGCACGGCGGTGGTACGGATGGAGGCTAAGTCAGAGCCGGAGTTAGGCTCACTCATGCCAATACAGAAGTAGCTCTCGCCACGGCAAATAGGGGGCAGATACTTTTTACGCTGAGCTTCGGTGCCAAAGCGTAAAATAAGTGGCGCACTTTGCCGGTCTGCAATCCAGTGTGCAGACACTGGAGCCCCGGCAGCCAACAGCTCTTCGATAATGACATAGCGGGAAAAGGGAGATGCTTCTGCGCCACCGTACTGCTTTGGCAGTGCCATTCCCAACCAACCCTTTTCCCCTAGCAGACGGCTGAACTCTGCGTCAAAGCCCATCCAAGAGTAGGCACGCTTTTCCTCTGGGTAGTCGTGCAACACGTCTGACAGAAAAGCACGCACTTGCGCACGCAATTGCTCCGCGTCGGCAGGAATAGCGCTGTAGCTAAACTCTGAAATACTCATTTCCGAGGCATCCTGAATAATTCAAAAATCGACAAAAGTCATTTTGTTCAGTGGCACTCAAATGCTCCCTATTTAAGGGAGCACTGTGCATTGCCTGAGCAAATCAGATTGCGGTCTTTGCGTCCGCGCTCTCGAACATGGCGTTGATATCGCCAGAGGTCACGGGCTTACCGTCTTTGCGAGTGACATCTGCCCCACCAAGACCCAGAGCCGGCTCGGTACTCACATGCGCCGCCTTGGCGCGCAACGCTGCAACGGTGCAATCCTCGCGCTTCATGATAGAAAAGGGATCGTAGGAGAACTGACGCATAGCGTTGAGGTGCGTGACCTTGTCGATCTGCTCCTTGGTCAGATGCTTCAGACCTTCCCAAGTAGTTTCGGGAGAGTGTGGCCAGGTGCAATCTGAGTGCGGGTAATCGCTTTCCCAGGTAACCATGTCTTCGTTCATGAAGTGCAGATTCTGCAGGCCAAAGTTATCTTCAATGAAGCAGGTGACGAAGTGCTTGAAGAAGATATCGCTCGGCATTTTTCCGCCGAAGTCCGCGTTGGTCCAGGCGTTATGGTGACGATGGGTAAAGTTCGCACGCTCCAACAAGTATGGAACCCAGCCAATGCTACCTTCCGAGAGAGCCATACGCAGATTCGGATACTTCTTCCACATCGGCGCCCAAATCCAGTCCGCAGCCGCATTGGCAATGGAGATCGGCATAGTGGTGATCCAGGCGTCGATAGGGGATAAGTCAGAGGCGTGCTCCGCTTTACCGCCAGAACCAATGTGACAGCAGATCACGACGTTGTTGTCAGAACAGGCTTTCCACAGCGGATCCCAGTAATCATCGTGGATTGAAGGATACCCAAGACGCGCTGGGTTATCAGAGAAAGACAACGCATGTACACCTTGGGCTGACAAGCGCTTTACTTCAGCCACAGCTGCGGGCATGTCCCAAAAAGGCACCAGCATCAGCGGGATGAAACGACCAGGCGCGGCGTTGCACCAGTCGTATAGGTGCCAGTCGTTATAAGCGCGGATAGCAGCCAGAGCGATCTCGCGATTGGAGTGGGCCTGAAAGCGCTGGCCAGCAAAACCAGGAAAGGTCGGGAAGCACAGCGAACCGAGTACGCCATTGGCGTTCATATCATCTACGCGAGCCGCCACATCCCAAGTTCCGCGGCGCATTTGGTCATAGCCCAACGGCTCCATGCCGTACTCTTCCTTGGGCCGGCCTACGACCGAATTAAGCCCCATATAACCAGTAGCTTCATCTTCGAAAATCCATACATCCCGATCGCCGCGCTTTTCAACATGGGGCTCGCGGCCCTTGAACTTCTCCGGCATATGATGCTTGAACGCATCCGGCGGCTCGATCGCGTGGTCGTCAACACTAACGAGAATGAGGTCGTCCAGATTCATTATGTTCCCCTTCGCTTTTCGCGGATTGTGATTGTTTGATGATGATAGATCACACAGGAATTAATTTAAACATATTTTTTGATTCTGTTCACATGCGAACATTTTGAATTTCATAAAAAAACTCAAATTATTGTTTTTAAATGAATTTTTGTGCCTATGCAGCAACCATTAAAAATGCTCAAAAAAAAGCGCGATGCATTTTCATGCAACGCGCTTCTGTACAAGGGAAATCACCCACTAGAGCATATCAATCCCACAAAACATGTAGCTCGTGGGGCCCACGCAACTGCGCCCCAGTAATTTTCGGAGCAGGCTTTGAGGGGTCGAGGCGAAGATTAGGCATAAGATCCAGGATCGCATTCAGGGCGCAATTGATCTCGGTTTTAGCAACAAATTGACCAATGCACATATGCGGGCCGAAACCAAACCCAAAGGAGGGACGAGGCTTGCGATCAATATCGAATTTATCGGCGTTGACGAACGCCTCCTCATCCCGATTAGCCGAACTGACAATGCAAGAAACCATTGCACCCTTGGGAATCTGAACACCTCTTATCTCGGTAGCGTTAGCAGCCTGTCGAACTTTGAACGTAGCCACTGGCTCGTATCGTATAGATTCGTCGATGGCTTTGTTAACCAGACCACGATCAGCGCGAACACGTTCAAGTACGTCCGGATTTTCCAACAATTGAACCATCAAGGTGCCGAAAGTACGCGTAGTTGTTTCACCCGCCGCCGGGAGCAGGGAGCGTACAAAGGTGGTTACCTCATGATCGTCCAAGGACCTGCCCTCGTACTCAGCTCGAATCAAACGACTAATGAGATCGTCACCCTCTGCACCTTCTGCTCTGCGCTGTACTACAACTTCTTTGATAGCATCGTACAGCGCCACCACAGCCTCCATCGCAGCTTTCTTAGCGGCTTCTGCCTTGGCGGGATCCACTTGCGGCCCAGCCAGAATCGCCAAGGCCCATGCGGCATACTGCTTTATCTTCTCGGGCTTGTCTTCCGGGAAACCAATCAATGAGTAAATGACCCGAATGGGGAAATACAGCGCAAAATCCATCAAATCAGCGCTTTTGTTCGGCAGCATCGGCTTGATGAACTCTTCGCGTATTACCCTATCGATACGCTGCTCTTTCCAGCGGTTTACAGTTTCAGGCAGAAAGACCGGCTGTAGCAGGTTGCGCATGCTCTTGTGCAGATCACCATCCATAGCTGTGAGAATAAGACCGTCAAAAAAGGCACCGAGCCCTTCAGCAATGAAGCCGCTGGTAAATTGCTCGCTATCACGCATAACTCTCATCACGTCATCGTATTTAAACAACGTGTAACAAGGGCGGTTAGGGTCGACGCCAGCGATGGAGGGCACGCCCAACTGCTCCATGAAGTTGGCTTCCAGCACAGGGGTTTCCGCACGCATCTTCGCGTAGGTTGCATGCAGATCGATGTCAGAGCCCTGATAGTTACTGGCGACATCGGCAAATACTTTTTCAAGGTCACTCTTGACCGCTTCGGACATATCGCTTACCTCTTGATTGTTGTTTGTGGCGGCGGACTGAAAATGTATTGTGCCCGCTGTCTTCTTTAAAAGATTATGACACCCAAATTAGTTTTTGAACTGTTTTACACATTTTGATCAACAAAACAACCAGCTCAAAGCAATGCCCGAATTGCCTCTTGAATGCGAGTATCGGTGATGTCCATATCCGGCGCGAAGCGACCAACCACCTCCCCCTCTCTACTGATCAAAAATTTCTCGAAGTTCCACAACACTTCAGGCTCCAGGTTCACGGCAATACCATAATCCTGCAGGCGCTGCCGCATGCTTCCCTCACCCACAGTAGATGGCTTGGCTCTGACTAACGCGGTGTACAATGGGTGCTGGTGGGGCCCGCTAACCGCAATTTTGGAAAACAGTGGAAAAGTAACCTCGTATTCGGTCTTACAGAAATCAGCGATCTGCTGATCAGTACCCGGCTCCTGCTCCCTGAAGTCATTAGCAGGGAACCCCAGCACTACCAAGCCTTCCTCGGCGTGATGCCGATAAAATCTCTCAAGGCTGCTGTACTGGGGAGTCAGTCCGCACTTGGATGCAACGTTAACAATGAGAATGACCTTGCCCGCATAGTCTTTGAGCGACACTTCTTTCCCATCAATCGTAATGAGGGGGATATCTTGCAGCTGTTCGTTCATATGATTACCTCAGTAGGCTTGCTGCACGAACGTCATACGACCGCCTGCCAGCATCAAGGCGCAGTACATATTCAGCTCGGTGAGCTGCTCTAAAGAAAAGTGCTGGCGTAGCGCTGCAAAATGACCTTCATCAATCGCCGTATAGTCAGAGGCAAACAACTGCGCAAACCTTATTGCAACCTGCTCGCCGGCAGAAAATCGATCATCATCGGCGCTCAAACAAGCCACCTCTTCTTCACTTACCTGGTCGCTCTTGCGAGCAACCTGGCAAGCCCGGCAATTGGTAATCCCGGCAATTTTAAGCCGCACCAACTCCCGCAATCGTTCGGGGAGACTGCTGTCACTGTGGAATAGATCAAGCAAAGCCAGCCAGCCTTGCGCGTGAGAGGGGCTATTCGCCCATACTTGAATCGGCACAGTGGAACTCAGAACACCAGAACTCACGCCCTTATGCAGCAAATCAGCCAATGAAGCCGGCAGCTGTTCCAGAGGTAGCGGCTGGATCCGGGACATCAATCGCACCGCTCCAGCAATGTCGCCGTACCTAGACCGCCAGCACAGCAGATTGCTTGCAAACCGAATCTGGCACCACGTCGCTCTAGCTCGTGCAGCATCGATGTCATTATCCGGGCGCCGCTAGCGCCTAGCGGGTGCCCCAACGCGATAGCCCCACCGTTCACATTCAACCTGTCAGGCGCGGCACCTATTTCCTGAAGCCACGCCAGCGGCACAGAGGCGAAAGCCTCATTAACTTCAAATAGGTCAATATCACTGAGCGTCAGACCTGTTTTTGTCAGCAGTGATTGGGTCGCAGCAATGGGTCCGGTCAGCATCAGTGTCGGATCAGCGCCGACGGTAACGATGGAACGAATTTTAGCCCTGGGCTTCAGCCCCAAGGATTTAGCGGTACTTGCCTTCATCAGCATCAAGGCCGCAGCACCATCCGATATCTGTGAAGAATTACCGGCTGTGATTCGACCATTCTCAGGGCGAAAACTCGTCTTCAGCGTCGCAAGCTTTTCGGCCGAGGTGTCGCGACGGATGGTTTCGTCGTAACCGAACACGCCCCTGTCCCCGTCAAAGTCTTTTTCGCAATAATCTGCAATCGGTACAGGGACAATCTCCCGCTCGAAGTACCCCGCGTCCGCCGCCGCAGCCGCACGACTGTGGCTCTGTAACGCAAAAGCGTCCAGCTCTTCGCGCGTCAGCGCCCATTTGTCTACCATGCGCTCAGAAGCCTCACCTTGCGATGTAAGCTCATAGCGCTCCAAGGCTTGCCAGCCAAAGGCTTCGCCGTGCAGGTCACGGTTGCTGCCCATCGGCACTCGGCTCATGTTTTCAGCCCCGCCGGCAACCATGATCTGCGCAGCTCCGGATGCAATGGCGCCCACAGCCACGTGAACTGCCGCCTCACCAGAACCGCATTTGCGATCAATAGTCATGCCCGGCACGGATGACGGCCACCCTGCGCTCAATAATGCCGTTCGCGCGATGTTTGCTGACTGCTCACCAATTTGCGTCACACAGCCAAATACCACATCGCTCACCTGGTCCGCCGAAATACCAGTTCGATCGAGCAAAGCGTTGAGTACTAATGCCCCCATATGATCAGCACGCACGCCCGCGAGCGAGCCGCGAAAGCGACCCACCGGCGTGCGCACAGCTTCGACAATGACGATATCGTTGTCATTCATCAGAAGCCCGCCTTCAAGCCCGAACCGGCGACTGGCTTGCCATCCTCATATCGGTAGACTCCATGACCTGTCTTCCTGCCCAAACGGCCAGCGGCTACCATTTTGATGATGAGTGGGCACGGCCGAAACTTCTCACCAAGGGTCGAGTGCAGGTAGCGCAGGACCGACAGGCGCGTGTCCCAACCTGTCAGATCGCCAAGTTCAAGCGGTCCCATAGGGTGATTGAAGCCCATCCGCAATGCGGTATCGATATCCTCGGCGCTGGCAGTGCCCTCCTGCAGCATGTACATGGCTTCGTTGCCAAGCAGAGCAGACATCCGGCTTGTGGTAAGGCCAGGAGACTCATTGACCACAATCGCGGTTTTATTGATAGCTGCACATAGATCGCGCGCCCTGGCGACGGTCTCATCACTGGTGGCCAGTCCCCGCACCAGCTCGACCAACTTCATCTTGTGAACAGGGTTGAAAAAGTGCATTCCGATAAAACGTTCTGGACAAGGAACCACTGCTGCAATCTCTGTCACACTCAATGCTGAAGTGTTACTAGCAATGATGGCATCGTCCGGCATCATTGCCGCTGCTTCAGTCACTACTGCTTTCTTAATCGCGAGCTGCTCTGAAACAGTCTCGATCAGCAGTGCTGCGCCCGCTGCAGCTTGGCGTAAATCACCGTTTGTGCTCAAGCGGGCCATTGACTGCTGCGCAACCAGCTCTTCCACCTTCCCCAGACGGACACCATCACCAAGGATTTTCTCGATACCGGCGTAAGCGCGTTTCAACGAGTCTGAGTTCGTATCAACCAGGACCGTTTCAAACCCGGAACTAGCAAATGCGTGGGCAATTCCGGTTCCCATCAGTCCGGCACCCACCACTACCACTTTGCCTTTGTTTTCAGCATTCATTGCGAAAGCCCCTTTCAGCTGTATTTTTCACTTACGACGTTCCGTAACGTACCGATACCTTCGACCGTCGCTTCAACGACGTCGCCTGACTTCAGAAACTTGCCGGTGCCCATACCTACCCCGGCCGGAGATCCGGTAAAGAGAATATCTCCGCAGGCAAAACTGGATCTGGCCGCCACAAACGCCACCAGCTCACCGACATCCCAAGTCATGTCTGAAGTATGTCCGTCCTGGCGCAACTCCCCATTGACCGACAAGGTCAGACGCAAACGTGGAGAACCCGCTGGAAACTCGTCACGGGTTACTATCCAAGGCCCAACCCCGGTCGTACGGTCCTGGCTCTTGGCAGCAAAAAGATCCATCCCGATACCCTTGGGACCGCTGCGCTGCAGGTCCCGGGCGCTGACATCATTGCCAACCGTATAACCCAGAACACTTGCCAACGGGTCCTGCGGATCTACCTCGTTTCGACCAATTACAGCCACAAGCTCAACCTCGTGGTCGAGCTCATCAGTCAGCGGAGGAAAGCGGATTGAATCGTTTGCGCCGATAAGCGCCCCGTACGCCTTGAGAAACGCCACGGGTTGCGAGGGCGCTTCCAAGCCAAAGTCCTCCTTCAGATGCTTGGTGTAGTTGGCACCAGCCACCACCACGCGATTTACCGGATCGATTGGTGGCAGCAGTACGACATCCGCCAAGGGCACGGGGCGGTGTGCCAGTTTCAATGCACTGATACCCTCCCCTGCGGTAACCCTGGGAGCCCAATCAGTGAACAGCCCCAAGATCGGACTTACCTCGCCATGCTCGAGATCAACCACCCCCCAGAAAGGTGCTCCCCCATGGCGAGCGCAGCGCGCCAGCCTCATTACGCACCCACCTTTCCGATCTTGGCGGGATCGAGATGCAGCAACTCGCAGGCATTCTTCCACCGGATACGATCCATATCCTCTTGCGACAGCTTCAAGTCGCTCGTCAGGTCGTGACGCACAGCGTCGCTACCACCGAAATTGGAGCCATAGAGAACGCGATCAGCACCGATAACCTCAACCATTGCCTGGCGCATTGGCACTTCATGGAGCTCCACATCAAAGTAGAAATTGCGTAGATAAGAGAGGAAGGGCTTTTTATTGTGATAGGTATCCAGATTGGGATTGGTTTGTGCCATGCGACCCAATTGGTACGGAACAAAGCCACCGCCGTGGGTGATGTAAACCTTCAGGTTGGGGAAGCGATCAAACACGCCACCGTTGATCATGTACCAGAAGCACTTGGACTCGTCATAATTCATACCGAGAATGGCTGTGGTCTCATAGCGATCTGTATTTGCGTCTTTGCCCCAAGTCACAGATTGATTGTAACCGTGCACAAACATGGGCAAATCGAGGTCGCACAATGCTTCCCACACCGGATCCATCTCAGGAGAGTCAAACTCCAGTCCGCCAAAATTAGACCCCCCAGCGACCAACCCCTTCGCCCCCAGCTCCGTACACGCTCGGCGAATTTCCTTTGCGGCCTCAACCGGTACATTCAGAGGCGCATGCGCCCAGAACATCAAGCGATCAGGCGCACCAGAGCAGTATTTGGCCAAGGAATCATTCACCTTTTGGGCGAAAGGCACACAAAACTCGGGCTCAGCCCAGTACATGTAACAGTGGCTGGGAACAGACAGAACCTGGGCATTCTGACCAGCGGCATCCATGCCAGCTAAGCGATGCTTCGGATCAGCCCACTTGGCCATGTACTCAGCCACCTGAAGCGTCTCGCCACGTGCATGAGCCTCGCGCAAGGCAGCCTTACGCTCAGGAGCGCCGAGCGACAAAATCCATTCGCCAACGCGCAGCTTGATGTCGCCATCAGGCTGTAATTCAAACGCTGGACCCCAGTGAGGGTGCTGGTCGTAATACTCAGGATGGGGAGCGTGCGCGTGAAGATCAATCAGCATGTTTTGGACCTCGATTTTGTTTTAGTTAGCTGAGCCATTAAATTCTCAATACAGAATTTGCTCATAAGCTAAAGCATAATACAAAATGATCAAATACTGCAAAACTGTTCAAATTATTTTTTTCCGCGTACAGGTCTTCCAGAGCGCAACACTCGATCAGGCGAACACGCAAAATAGCGTTAAGAACTTATGCGGAAGGAACTACTGGAGCCTGGCTGCAGGGTAGGTCAATTAAGGACCAGACAGAGCCCACAGGAAACGGCTGAGGGGGTATGCCAAGACCCAAAGCGTCCCGGCACCATGCAAGAAATAGATGAACTCGACCCTAACGTCGCGTTCTTGAGGTTGACCCCATAGTCAACGACGCCACAAGGCGTCGCACACGCGCTGGCAACAACCTGCGCCCGGAGGTTTCCGGAACCAGGATTTCACTTAGAACGTACCTGATAATCATCTCGCAGATCAGTTCTCGATCCAGCTTCACACCCAGCTTCGCATCCCAGTCATCAAACACCACGTCCAAGGTGTCCTGAAACCGCAATATGGAGTCATGAAAAATACGCCGAAAGAAGCCCAGTGCGTATTCGGGCGCAACGCGCAGCAGACGCTGAGCACGACTCTCCTCAAGATAGTCGTCGATAAAAGCGATCAGCGCATTCAAACGTGCCTCTGGATCCTCCACTACGCTTATGGTGCTAACCAGAACCTGATGGAAACTATCTCGCTTGTGCCTTGAAAAAGTATCCAGAAGATCTTCTTGGGATGAAAAATAGCGATAGAAGGTTCCGCGCGAAACGCCCGCAATTTTGCATACGTCCAAAATGGAAATACGGTCAGCACCCGAGCTCAAAACCACTTCTTCGGTAGCCTGAAGTATTTCGTTGATGGTTTCTTCAGAGCGTCGATTAGGTTTAACCGCCCGAGCCTTCGAGCCGGCTGGTGCGTTGCGGCCCCCCATAGCGGCCTTACCTTTCACGGCGCTCACCTTAGCCTCTACAGGCTTACCTCCCTCAAACTCTTCCAACATCACTCAAGCTCCCTTTAAAGCATTCATTGGAGCAATACTACCACGAAATATGGTCATATTAAGCACTTTCTGTTCAACTCTCAGTAGAGACAGGTCAAAAAATACAATGTAGAATTCAATTCTCTATCAAAAATAATAGCGTCAGGCTCGCGCGTTGAGCCGTACTGAAAGGAGATGAGTCATGAGCGGTACTGGCAATCCTGATACATGGTATGTCGGAGATCAAGACACTGTCATCGCTGCACTAGACCGGGCAGTAGCAAGCCATCCAGATCGGGTATTTCTCGATTTCAGCGGAGAATTGCACACTTATAGAGATATTGATTTACTTTCGACCAAGCTAGCTCACTCGTTCGCCACTCTAGGTGTTAAGCCAGGTGAGACCGTCGTCAGCATGCTGGATAACAATGTAGACGCCGTCGTCTGCTGGCTTGCGGTAAACAAACTCGGTGCTGTTAGCGTGCCGATTAATACCGCACTACGCGGTGAGTTTTTGCGACATCAAATTGCCGATGCTGACACTCCTCTACTCATCTGCGAGCAGGCTTATCTGGAGCGCGTGTCTGCTATCAGCAGTCAGCTTACTTCACTTAAGCAAATCCTGGTTAGAGGAGCACTCAACACTAGCGGCGAGTGCGCCGTTCCTGTTGCCCCTCTCGACCACCACCGGGGCGAGAACGACAGCCCAATTGAGTTTAGACCAGCCGCTTCTGACCTTGCCTGCCTCATCTATACTTCAGGGACCACAGGGCCTTCAAAGGGCTGCATGATCAGCTATAACTTCATGTGCAACCTTGCTCGACTACAGCTGCGTGCAGGCCCTGTTTCAGAAACCGACGTAACAATCACGCCCCTGCCCTTATTTCACATGAATGCGCTCTGCGTGACTATCATAGCCACGATGCTGGTGGGCGCGAGAGCGGCAATTCTTCCGCGCTTTTCGGTCTCCAATTTCTGGCCGGAAGTGGAGCGCAGCGGCGCCACCATCGCATCCATTCTTGGCGGCATGGGTGGATTGCTCGCCCAGGCTCCAGACAATGAAGCGATGAAGCGCTGTTTTGGACAAATCCATACAGCACGCGGGAATCCCTACACGGAGGAAACCAAATCGATCTGGCGATCTCGTTTCGGCACTCCTCTGGTTGGGGGTAACGGCTACGGCCTGACCGAAGCCTGCGTAGTGACTACGCTGGCCGCCGGGGAGTACGCAAAACCAGGCTCCTCCGGCAAGCGCATCCCCGACTTTGACGTGCGCATTGTTGATGAAAATGATTTCGAGCTGCCAGCCAACCAGGCCGGAGAGATCGTAGTCCGCCCCCTGCGGCCAGACATCATGTTCCAGGGGTACTGGCGCCGTCCCGAAGAAACGCTGAAAGTCATGAAGAACATGTGGTATCACACTGGCGATATCGGCAAGTTCGACGAGGATGGTTTTTTCTTTTTTGTTGATCGCAAGAAAGACTACCTGCGCCGCAGAGGGGAAAACATTTCCAGTTTTGAAATGGAGTCTGCCTTCGCCATGCACCCTGCCATCGCTGAAGTAGCAGTACATGCTGTGCTGTCAGACAAAGGAGAGGATGACGTTAAAGTAACTGCAATCCTGCATGAAAACGCCTCCCTCAAAGAGGAAGACCTTTTCCAGTGGGCTACGGATTCCGTTCCCTACTACGCACTACCTCGCTACATCGAGTTCCGTACAGACTTGCCAAAAAACCCCCAAGGCAGGGTACTCAAATATCAACTGCGGGACGAAGGGAAAACAGCTGCAACTTGGGATCTGGAAGACACCGACATAACAGTCAAGAAACGTTAAGAGATGGTTGAACCCGCATCCTGCCAGGCAGGCATGCGGGTTCAACCTGAAGCTGTTAGGCGTTAATATTCTCTCGGCAGTACATTGGCCGGGCGCGAATTATATCCCGGCAAGTGCAGGCCACCATCAACGTGCAGCGCCTCTCCGGTAACGAACCGGGCCATCTCTGACGCGAGGAAAGCAACCACAGGCCCAATATCATCCTCCGGCTCACCGCAGCGCCCCAAAGGTCGCATCGAGGCTGACATCTCGGCAAAACCGGGGCGTTCTGCGGCCAACTTGTGAAAGGTTGCCCCCATAGCGGTAGGAGCTATTGCATTTACCCGGATGTTGAATCGCCCCCACTCAGACGCAGCGCTGCGAGTCAGGCCCAAAATGGCGGATTTGGCTGTATTGTAATCCGCATGCAGCCATGCACCTATTTCAGTATCAATTGAATAAAAGTTGATAATTGACCCGCCGCCACGCTTTTTCATCAGAGGCATTGCTTCGCGCATTGCCCACCAAGCAGCCCAGACGGTCGTACCCAGGGTCTGCTCGAGCATTTCATCTGTTTTTTCTTCAAACAGGACATTTGGCGTGGGAGCAAACGCATTATTTACCAACACATCCAAGCCGCCAAACTCCCTGGCCGCAGCTTCGATAGCGTTTCCTATGCTGGCCTTGCTGGACACGTCCGTTTTAACGAAAACAGCGTTACCGCCAAGCGCGCGCAGGTCTTCAGCCACCCGCTCTCCGAGCCCTTCATTTAGCTCAGAGACTACAACACTAGCGCCCTGCTTAACGAAGTAACGTGCGACACCTTCGCCGATACCGCCACCAGAACCGGTGATCAGGGCAACTTTATTCTTGAGCAGTTCCATATCGTCAGCCTTTTTAATAAACACTTTTTTTGTTAATGTTCATATTATTACACGATAACCTAGAGTTCCACTCAATTTCCCTGCTACCTAGAATGTGAGATCAATATGCTTTTCAGGCGGCGCATAGTAATCCAGGCTCAAAACGCCCATGAAGTCAGGGCCGCTCTTGAGGATGATTTTCATCACTTCAGGGTAAGCATCAGACATAATTCCGAGATTCTGACTGATATCAATGGCTGGGCAGTTCGCTTCCCCTACGACGCTTGCCCATCTGCGGCCAACCAGCTGCGTGGGCTACTAGGGATGCCACTATCTGACATCGCACACAGCGTGAACCGGCAAACTGACGCCAAACTTCAATGCACGCACTTGCTGGACTTAGCTGGCCTTGCAATCGCTGCTGCAGCGGCCAACATAGAGCAGCGCCACTATGAGATTGCAGTTCCCCAACGATTATTGGGCGCAACCAGCCCCAGCCTGTGGCGCAATGGCGAGCTTTATCTTGCCTGGAAGACCCAAGGCACTCAGATAACCGCCCCCCGTCCATATGCCGGAATAGACCTCAACCACGGCATGGCTAGCTGGGCTATTCGAACGCTGTCAACTGAAGAGGCCGAAGCGGCGCTGATCCTCCGTCGCTGTACCACCATCTCTCGCGGAAGAGAGTACGATCTTGATGCCAATGAACACGCAGCAGAAACCGGTTTATGTTACGCGCAGCAACCGATAAGGGCTAAACATGCGCGAAGGATGGTTGGCTCAACGCTCGACTTTGGTTCTCAACAAGAGCTCTTATGCGCAACAGATCAGGCTTGGCTTAACGGTGATAATGCCAGCTAAACCCTTCCAACTAACCATCAATCCGGTCAAGAGTAGGCTGAACATTAGGCCGACAAGCCGAAGTGCAGCACTGAAAACCCCACCAACATCGAACAACTAGACAAAAAAGCCCGCCAAATGGCAGGCTTTTTCCCGCATGGCATTTGATTGCTGACCACAACCAAAGCCCAACTCTTACTACAAAAACACTGCGAGGTTTGCTGTGCCCAGTACTGATTGGTCCAGGATCGCCTCTCGTTTTGCGAGCTTGAATCCGCCATCCGCCTGCTTACGCAGAACATCTCTTCGTTCGAAGCTGATGATGTCAACATGGTGCTCACTAAAGCGACTGCGTGTCATCAGCACATAGCTCGTCACGTCCAGCTCGTCGGGATTTTCAGTTTCACGAACCAGGACGTTGGTGACTAGGCGTCGAGTGCGCGACGGCGGGTCTTCGGCCCATGCGCTCTTGCCGGACAGGCGCAAGATACGCCCCATCACAGAGCGATAGTCATCGTGAAAATGCTGAACGCTGCGTACAAAACTCTGTGCGTGATCAACACCCAGTCGAGTGTGACGCAGTGGCGCGGTATACACGAGGTCAGTCGCCAGCCGATCCCCCCACTCGTTCAAGCGTAACTGGTCCAGAAGTGCGGCCTCCTCATACAAGAAAGTCACAACGGCACTGTACTCAGCTGAACCAACGGGCACGTAAGATCCCTGACTGATATCTAGGCTCTTTTCTTCAGCATGCTGCATAAGAGACTCCTATTTTTATTGATATGGAGAAGGTTATTCCGCGTTCATCAATTCGTTCCAGTACAACCACCAATGCCACTGGGTGTCGTCTTTGGTGAAACCTTCGTTCACAATGCCCGGCCCTGGCCAGCCTTCCGGGGCGCCTGTTTCAAACATCGCTTGATACTTCAGCGTCATATGCTTGCCCATTGCACCTTTCGCGGCGAGCGTCATGTGCGGCCAGGTGTCAGAGTCGTCTTGCTCTACCATGCCGGAAGTGCCAAACAGCTGAATTGTCTGTTTCAACATTTTTTCCCGCAGCTCTGTCGGTGCATCCTTCTCGGCAAAAATCCAGTTGCAGAATTCAAGCTTATTTGGTCCGCGCGGAATGTAGGTATGCATCGTCATGGATCCCACTACAGAACCATCAGGCTGTGGGATGTAGACGAAACCGAACAGAATGTTAGGGAACATACCGCCGACCTGGGGTGGCATAGAGGTCAGAACCTTCAACTGATCTTCGGACAAATTGTTGGCAAGCTGATCAATCATATCCTGAGTCATGCCTGCCGGAGGCAGCGCTTTGAGCTTCTCCTGAACACTAAGCTCATCCGGATTTAGACCCGTTAGACGGCGGATCTTGCGAGCGAGATCAATACAACGCAATGCGTGACCATGGGGCGAACTTACTTCGACCCCGATCATTTCCGGGCTCAGGTCTGCGCCCTCACCCTCATCCTCACCCTTCTTTGAGTAGTTACCTACCTCACCCAGCCAACGATGCAATGTCAGCGTATGAAAACCATCTGCCGCTGACTGCTCGCCTGCGGTCTTCCAGTTTGCATTGACAATGAACCGTTGCGGTGGCCCGAGCACCTCCATGCCTTTGTCGCTTCTCAGGAAGAGCATGTCGTAATACCACTTGGCATCACCAAGAAACTCCTCAAAAGAAGGGCCCTCGATGTTCCAAGTAGCAAATATCAAGCCGCCGTACAGAACCGAACGCGCCTTTTTCAGACCTAGTTCAGACTTCTCAAGTAGCTTCCCGTGCATGCACTCACGCTCTACTGGTGAGCCGACAAAGTCGCCATTGGTACGGAAGGCCCAGCCGTGATAAATGCACTTGTGGATTTGGGTATTACCGCAGTCGGTCAGAGCTACACGCATGCCACGGTGGGGGCAAACGTTCAACGTCACGTGAACCTCACCAGCCTTGTCACGCGCAACGATAACTGAGTCGGATCCCATATCTCGAACGATAAAGTCACCAGAGTTAGGAATCTCGGATTCGTGGCCCAGCATGACCCACGTCTTGCCGAAGATCTTCTCCATCTCCAGCTCATAGATCTCTGGATCGGACAGTACGCGCATCTGAACTTCACGCGTATCAGGATAAATCAGGTCGGATATCTTAGTGCCATCAGAAAGCACTGCGCTTGTTTTTGTTAGCATGCTCGCCTCCAGGGTATTTGAAATGATGCCGGCCGCAGTCGGGAAAAATATAAACAAATTTTTGATAAATGTACATAAAATGTAAGGACAATTATGTATCTCGGGGTTTCAGCCACTCCCATACGCCCTGAGTGATCACTTTTGTCCGACCTGTGTACGTAATACACCAATACCGTCCACCTCAAGCTCCACCACATCCCCTCGCTTGAGATAGCGCAGCTGTTCCAAACCACAACCATTACCCACAGTCCCTGACCCCAGGAATTCCCCTGGATACAAGGTTTCCGACTGCGACACATGAGCAATTACATCTTCGAACTGCCAGCGCATATCTCTCGTGTTACCTCGCCCCCACTCCTCGCCATTCACCCTGGCAATCATATTCAGATCGTAGGGATCACCAAGCTCATCGGCCGTCACCAGGCACGGCCCCATCACATTCGCAGTATCGAAATCCTTGCCCTTCGCCGGCCCCAACATCCCGCCCATCTCGCGACCCTGGGCGTCGCGCGCGCTGAGGTCGTTAAAAATGGTGTAACCGAAGATGAAGCTCCGCGCCTGATCACGCGTTATATCTTTGCCTCGCTTGCCCATGTAGCAACCGAACTCCAGCTCAAAATCCAAAAGCTTGCTGTACGATGGCCACTGAAACTCATCGTCCATACCCGCTACCGCGAAGCGGTTGCACTTGTAGTAAATGGGTTGACGGTTGAAGGTTTTAAGGACGGAGTCATCTGCGCTGGTATCCATCTCACGCAGTGCCGCTTCCGGGTCAGCTGCCCGCATCGCACGACCCTTTCTGGCAGCGGCAAAACACTGCTGCAGGTGCAGCTCAAAGCAGGAAAAGTCGCGCATCTGGGGAGGGGGCTGGATTGGCGCTCGCAGACGTACTTGATCCCGCGCAACAACCGCAGAAGCAGGCGCTTTAGCCACTACACTGCGTGCCAACTCAAGGCCGGCCTCACCCGACTCCGCCAAACTCAAGACACTCTGCAACGCTGGCGAGGCACCACCTTTGCATTCACGATGCGCCGCTTGAAGATCAAGTACCACCTGATCGCTGTCGAGCAATGCACCTGGCAGTTCCAGGCCCTCACTATTCACGAAGGTAACCAATCTCATGGTAGCTTTCCTTTTATTGTTGTCTGGAAACTAGACCTTGCCGGTCACAGGGAGGCAGGCACCGGTAATGACTGCCGCTTGATCCGAAAGGAGAAACCCAATAACTGCAGCTAGAGAACTTGGAGCTACCCAACTTGAGAAATCCTCATCAGGCATATCAGCTCTATTAGCGGGGGTATCAATAATGCTCGGCATAACCGCGTTCACCGTAACGCTACGCGCCTTCAACTCTTCAGCTAGAGACTCGGTGAATCGAGACACACCAGCCTTGGCAGCAGCGTATGCTGAAACCCCCAAACCTGCCTTACCGGCAGCGACCGCACTGATGCTGACCACCCGACCATCAGCCGATGTAAGCAAGTGGGGAAGCGCTGCGTGCGTCGCAGTAACGGTCGTTCGGACGTTCATCTGATACATCCGATCCCAGGTTTCCAGAGCACCGGTTTCAAAGGGTTCCCAAGCAAAACCACCAGCGACGTTGACCAGCGAGTCTATTTGGCCAAACGCACTCGACACCTGGGCCATAGCATCCCCCGCGGACACCGGGTCGGTCAGGTCTACACCTCCCAGCGGAAGAAAGTCTTCACTCGCCTGGACATCTACAGGGACAGCGCTCAAGTCTAAGGCAGCCACTCGGGCACCCTGCTCTAGAAGGTAGACTGCAAGAGCCCTGCCCAAGATGCCGAACCCCCCGGTAACCACGACCGAGCGGCCTTTTAATAGGTGCGCCATGCTCCAGCTCTCCTCTTATTAATTGTTATTGGTGGCCTAATTGGCGGCCATCTAGAAAATTAGAACACTTTTTTTATATATGTACAAATGATACGCTTCGCTACATCGCCGTAATTACTCAGGAACCAACCGAGATGCACAGGAAGCTGCCCGCACTGACCGCAGACAATCGCGCTTTCTGGCAAGGAGGGGAGCAGGACCGCCTGTTTATGCATTGGTGCGAAGACTGCACCAGCTACTTTCACCCTCCCGGGCCTGTCTGTCCAAAATGCGCAAGCCTTTCAGTCCGCCCTAAAGAAGTGTCCGGGAAGGCGACAGTCGTAAGTTTTACGATCAATTACCAACCCTGGACTCCAAACCTAGCCGCGCCCTTTGCGATAGCGATTGTCGAACTGCCCGAACAGCCCGGGCTGCGTTTTCTCAGCAACGTTGAAGAACCTGTTGAGCAGATTTATATCGGCATGCCGCTGAGAGTTGTTTTCGAGCAGCAAGATGATGTGTGGATTCCGCTCTTTATTAAGGACTAAGTATGTCGACCAGACTCTATGAGAAAGAGGTCGCGATCACCGGGATCGGCCAATCGGAGGTGGGGCGCCCTTCCCAACTGTCGGGAATGCGCCTGACAGTGGATGCTTGCCTGCAGGCCATAGCTGATGCAGGCCTTGAGCGGGGCGATATCGACGGTATCGCCTGCTGGCCGGGTGACAACAACAATGGCGACAGCTTCTCACCCGTCGGCCCCATCGCCCTAAAGAACGCGTTAGGCTTGGAAGTAAACTGGTTTGGTGGCGGCTACGAAGGGCCCGGACCACTTGCCGGCGTCATCAACGGGGCGATGGCCATTACGAGCGGCCTTTGCAAACACGTGTTGGTATTTCGAACCATCACCGAGTCATCCTCGCGCCTCATAAATAAACAGGCTTCGGCGCTCACCAACAAGACTGCTGGTCGCGACAGCAGCTTTGCCTGGCAGTGGTATACCCCCTTCAACGTCCTATCTGCAGTGAACTTGATGGCGATATATGCCCAGCGCCATTTCCATGAGTACGGAACTAAGCCGGAGCAGCTTGCACAGATAGCATTGACCTGTCGCAAGCATGCGCAGCTGAATCCAAAAGCGGTTTATCGCTCGCCCATGAGCATGGACGACTACATGCAATCAAGGATGATTTCATCGCCCTTACGCATGTTTGACTGCGACGTACACTGTGACGCTTCCACTGCAATTATTCTGTCTCACAAGGACGCTGCCCGGGATACAAAAAACCCTCCCATTCGTATCGAGGCAATAGGTGCCGCGCTGCACCAGCCTTGGTCATGGGACCAAATATCACTCACTGAGGGCGCAGCATTCGATGTGAGTAAAATGATGTGGAGCCGCACAGACCTAAAACCCAAGGACGTGAAGTCTGCACAGCTTTATGACGGCTTCTCCATTTTGACCATGATCTGGCTTGAAGCTCTTGGACTATGCCCACGAGGAGAAAGTGGTAACTTCATCGAGGGGGGGCAACGGATTTCGCTGACCGGCCAGCTGCCGCTCAATACTAACGGCGGCCAACTCTCAGGAGGGCGTACCCACGGGCTCGGCTACTTGCATGAGGCCTGTCTGCAATTATGGGGAAAGGCGGGAGAGCGACAGATTGCAGACCATCAGGTCGCAGTCACTGCCGCCGGCGGTGGCCCGCTCGGTGGCAGCCTACTGCTGGTAAAAGAGTGACTCATGAAAGCCTAGAAAAGGACAGACTCCAGTTCACTACACAGGCCTCCCAACATGCTGCCAAGTTCGGCAATACCGGCCTCATCACGCTGCCCACGGAACATCACCGCCGAAACAGTAAACTCGATACTATTACTCGGCGAAAATACTGGAGCTGCGACTGCAAGGATACCTATAGAGAAATAGCCATCATCCAGCGCCCAGCCGCGTTGCGAGGCATCGCTGACCTGCTTTTTGTAATCGTCGTAAGACAACGGAGCTCCCCAGCGAATTTTCTCGAAAATTTCCCGCGAGCTCTCGGACTCCAGATCTAGCTGCGAGGCGAAAAGTCTTCCGCTCGCCCCCATCATTATGGGCAGGCGCTGCCCCTCACTCATATCGATTCGCACGTCCGTCGGGCAGGCCGCGGAGCTGACAATAACGATGCGATCATTACCGATACGTCGCCAGAGCGTTACCGTTACGCGGACCTTGGCAGCAAAGCTTTCAAGCAACGGCTTGGCCAACTGAATCTTCTGACCTTGAGTAACAAACTGCTCCACGAGCCTAGCCAAACCCAGCCCAGCAGAATATCGCTTGGACATAGCATTGAACTCAACCATATCTTCCGCCGCCAGCGTGCGCAGAATATTGAAACAGGTGCTTGGGTTGATATCCAGCTGCCGCGCAATGTCCACTGCGCGCTCAGGCCTACCCGCCTGACTCAAGAGCCGCAATATACGTATGGCATTAACAACGGGTTTAACGGTTACCGGGGCATTTCCATGAGCGACGTCTGCTGGCATCTGATCATATTTCCTGAGCTAACTAAATTATGGGCCGCACTCTATGCGGCCCAATAATTTATTCTATATCAAGAATATGTTTTTTGAATACGCCTTTAACTGGAAAACTTTGCCCAGAATCAAGCCAAGTCACTTATCCGAAGTGTCCTGCGCACTCTGGGAGATATAGCGCCGGGTCGACACCACTCCCGGATCAATATAACCGCTCAGCCCGAGCTCAATCTGCCTATCTGCCTGCGTCACTCGTTCGCGTTGACGAAGATAGTCCAACCAGGATTCGACAATGAAACGCTCCACATAGCGATCCGGATCAGCCAAGTCGCGATACAGGCGCCAGTTTCTGGCACCGTTACGGCGGCGTGACTTACCAACCGCGTAGGCGATACGGAGGAAGTCAGCACGCATCGAAGGGACCGCACGGTAGACAGTCTCTACTGAAACCGGACCATCCGAATGCGCCACCGCGGTTGCGACCATCACCTTGTCCGCCTGCGCAATGACTCGATAGTCTGCTTCACTGCCCAACACGAAGACACCCCGTCGGGTTACCCACAGCCCTGCTAGCATCGCGACGGAGGAAACCAGTAGGCTCATCTGCAGGCCGGCAACCTCCGCGACAACACCCCACAAGAAGCCGCCAAGTGCCATCGCCCCCATATACATCAACAGGTAAACGGAGGCCACCCGCGCGCGCACCCAATCGGCAGCACAAGTCTGGACGATCGTTGAGGCTGTAGCATTCACTGCCATCCAGGCCATACCTGCCGCCACCAAAACTGGCCATACCGCCCAAACCGATTCCAGCAGTGCTGCTCCAGCCGTAGCTAACGCAAAAAACGCCACCCCGCCAGCTATCAGTTTACGCAGCGTAAAGTCACGATAAAGCCGCGGCAAATTGAGCGCAGCCAAAACAGCGCCCAAACCCAACGCGCCCATCAACAAGCCGTATCCATCGGCCGCCATTGAGAGGCGCTCCTTCGCTATTAACGGCAAGAGAGCCCAAAGCGAACTAGCACAACTGGTGAATACGAATACCTGGGTGAGCGAGCTGGTCAACTCTCGCGAGTGGCGTATATATCGCAGGCCACTGCGCATTCCGCCGAACAAGGTCTCCGGAGGCAAGGTGACAACCGGTTGCTGCTCCTGCCAGCGCAGCAAAAAGAGCGTAACACCGAAGAAACACAAGGCAATAACGAAAAACACAGCCGACTGCCCAACCGCCGCAATCAACAGCCCTGCAATCGCAGGCCCTACCGCCCTGGCCACATTGGTTGACACCGCATTCAAGGCGACCGCAGAGGGAACCACATCGCGGGGAATCAGGGTTAAAGTTGCAGCCATCCAAGCCGGCATATTAAGGGCGCTGCCAATGCCGAGCAGAAAGGTCAAACCAAGTAGCGCCCAAGGCGTCAAATACCCTGACACCATAAGAGCAAATAGACTGAAAGCCGCAAATAGCATCAATGACTGAGTAAAAAGGAGCCATCGACGCCGATCAACAAGATCTGCAATCACCCCTCCTGGCAAGCCGCACAAAAAAACCGGTAAGGTAATTGCGGTCTGCACTAGAGAGACCATCCAGGCGCTATCCGATAAGCCCGCCATGATCCAGGCAGCCCCCACCGTCTGCATCCAGATTGCGAGATTGGTTACCGCCCCTGCAGTCCAGAAGGGCCGAAACCTTGCTAGCGTCAGCGGATACCAGGGAGACTTCCGATTGATCAAACCACCCCCTCAGGACGCAGCACGACATTTACAAACACGCGATTTTTTTCACCCACGATCTGAGGGGAACCCCAAGCGACCCCGACGCCTGGACGCCGCTAATTGCCTGCGTGGACCGACCTGGTTTATTAGCGTGCCTATACCCTGAATCGTTGCCTCGATTCGGTCTCCCGGTTGAAGAAAAATACCCGACTCCAGACCTACCCCATGGGTAGAGCCGGTAAAAACAACATCTCCCGCACGCAGCTTCACACGGGCATCCAGGTAGTTCAGAATCTCGGCCAGGGAAAAGATCATCTCTCTTGTGTTGTCCTGCTGCCGGACTTCACCATTTACTGAGAGCTGCATGTCCAGTTCCGGCTGCCTATCCCCACCAGCCTCGGCTCTCAAGGTTAACCAGGGTCCGAGAGGTGTTGTCTGATCCAGCGCTTTTTGAGTAAAAAGATCTAGTCTCCCCAGCGCCCTGCCAGCGTCTCGCGCACTCACATCATTGCCAATGGTGTAACCCAATAGACATGACACCGCGTTTGCTTCATCCTCAAGCGGTCTACCCACTACCGCGACCAGTTCTATTTCGTAGTCAAGCTCTTGTGTCACCGCGGGATAAAGAATTTCACCCAGATGCGGGACCAGTGCGGACTCGGGTTTGATATAAGACAGCGGATGAGTTGGCTCAGAGCTACCAAGTCGCTCAAGATGCGTCCGGTAATTCAGGCCTACGCCAAAAACGCGAGCTCCTGATTCAGCAGGCGCCAAAAGCGTATAGCGTCCTGGTTGAACAGGCATCTCATCCACCGCGGGCGCTCTGGCTTGGCACCGCGTCAGCTTCTCAGCCCACTCGGTAAAACATCCAAGTATCCACCAAGCCTGTCCTGTCTCAAGGTCGAGTGAGGCCCAGCCGGTACGCCCGTACAGGTCTTGAATACGAGCGAGATGCAAGCGGCTTAGCCTTTCTTCTTGCTAAAAGCCGGATCACGAACCTCTTCAGGTGTTTTGACACTTGGCCCAAGTATCGGGCCTACAATTTCATGCCCCCAAACACTCATCACCTCAGGATTTAGCTCAAAGCCATCATCGTGCCACGGCTCAATCTCGCCTATGCACTCAAAAGCAAAACCTGAGGGCGTGAAGTGGTAGAAAGATACATGGGGATCTTGCGCATGTTGCCCCAGCGTCATCATCATTGGCAGCTCACGCTTTTTGACGAGATCGTAGGTTTCACCTACATCCCTGATACTGCTTACGAATAAACCAATGTGCTGTATTCCCATACGGCCCGGCGCGTGACCATACGCAATGTCATGGCTGGTGTAAGTGTTCAGTTTGGAGCGGAAAAAGCCCGTGCGCCCCTTACCTGCGCCAGATCCGTACCAATGAAAGCCCATGATATTGATAAGAAAGTGCTCCAACTCATCAGAGTACTCAGGGGCCATTAACACGACATGACCCAACCCCCGATGGTTGGCGAGGAATCCACCATGTCGCCGACCAGGCACAAAGGAGTCCGGCGTCCACTTTTGTCCATAGAATAATTCGTGCTGAAACCCGACTGGATCAAAAAATCGAATTAACTCTTTGACGCCGCGCATTTCACACAGCGCCTGATCGCCAACTTCAAAATCGACCCCTTCCTCACGGAAACGCGCCAAGGCTTGCTTGTACTCCATACGACCTTTCGCTTCCCAGCCGATATAGGCCAGACGGTCCACATCACCTGGGTGAAAGGCAAAGCGATGACGCCGGTCATCTATACGGAAATAAACCGAATCGGGATCGCCATCAGGATTTTTGCTCATCCCGAACCCCATCACTGACGGACCATAGTCACGCCATGCATCCAAGTCCGTAGCTTCAAAGCCCAGATAGCCAATGCCAATAATATCCATGCTCTTTACCTCATGTTTTGTGTCGGCAGCGATCGTAATGGTTATCGCATAGCGCGATTGACTGATCAGATTGCCAGCAAACCACCGTCAATAACGATATCTGACCCGGTGATGAAGGATGCTTCTTCCGAGGCAATAAACAGAGCCATTGCGACAACCTCTTCCGGCTCACCAGGGCGATCCATCAGCACACCATCAAGCAGTGCGGCTCTGGCCTGAGGGTTTTCCATGAAAGCCGCCGTTCCCGGGGTGGCAATAAATCCAGGGCTGAGACAGACGGCTCGAATCCCCAAGGGCGCACCTTCCACAGCGATCTGACGAGTGAAAGACACCACTGCACCCTTAGCCGCAGAATGGGCGGAGATACCCGCCACTTTAGATCCTCCCCAGGCCGCGGTTGAAGACACGTTGATAATCACGCCTTTCTGCTTGGCCAAGTGGTTCCATGCATACTTGGTTGCATAGAAAATAAGGTCGACCTCGTTGCGGATGGTGAAATGCCAGTCTTCTATACTCATGTCCTGCACTGGAGCGAAACGCGCTGCCGAAGCGTTGTTGTATAGGACGTCGATCTTGCCGTGAGCGGCAACCGCACTTTCCACCCAACCGCGCACTTGCTCGTGGTCGCCCAGATCGATTGGCGCACTGCCATGCAGTGAATAGCCCTCCGCTTCCATCAATTGAGCGGTCTTGGCGTGCTCCTCACTGTTTGTGTCACAACCGACGACGATAGCGCCTTCACGTGCAAACCTCAGCGCAGCTACCCGGCCCTGCCCGCCGCCAGTACCGCTGATCAATACGACCTTACCTTCGAAGCGTTTCATAATGCTTGACTCCATGGTATTCAGGTGAGCGGTTGTTAGCTCTGGATTTCTTCCAACCAGATTGCCTCGGCAGGACAAGCTTCTGCGCCTTCTCGGGCCGCCTCTTCCAACTCCGGCGGGACTTTGTCGTCGTCGAAGTAAACCAACCCATCACCGTCCAATTTGTATACTTCCGGGCAAATGGAAGCACACAAACCATAGCCACAGCAGCGGCCACGATCCGCTACAGCGCGAAAAATAACCTTATCTGAACTCATATTTTTTCCTCTTGTCAGGCTCAGCGAAGACAAATAATGAACAAATTTTTCTCTTTTGTAAATTTTTGAGTTTTACCATTAGTAAAAAAGCCTAAAATATCGCTTAACCTTCGCAAAATAATTAAAATTAATCCTTTATTTTCAGATAGATACAGTCAACCCCGTTGAATAGCCGAACCATGAAATTAATGTGCAACTTTTACCGCGCACTCACTACCCAGACCAAACAACTGGTTTTTTCGGCCTTCAGGTTCTGAAGTGCCTCACTGATAGAGCAAGTTCTTCTGCGATCACACGCAGCGAAGCAACAGAAGCGGAGACCTGGTGCGAAATCTGGTCCCCCTCCTCAGCCATCTTCGCGATACGCTCAATACCCAGGGAAATGTCCTTGCTACCCTCATTCTGGACCTGCACCGCAGCGGCAATCTCACTGACGCCGGTGCTCGAGGCACCCACCAGTCGCGTGGCTTCCAGCAGCACCTTTTCCAGCTCTTCTAGTAACTCCTGACTGCTATCAAGGGCAGAAGCACCCTCGCCCAGAACCACACTAACGCTGGCAGACTGCCCTTCCAGTGCCCCCGTCAGCTCATTAATCGAGTTGGCCGCGACCGCAGAGCGCTGGGCTAGATTCCTTACTTCATCGGCCACCACGCTGAATCCACGACCGCTCTCCCCTGCACGCGCCGCCTCTATCGCCGCATTGAGCGCCAGCAAATTCGTTTGTGCCGAAAGCTCCTTGACCCGGTTGATACTGTCAGTAATGGCGGTGGTGCTGGCGACAAAGTCCCCTACCGAGGCCGTAATCGCATGGAATGCTTGCCTGACTCGCAGAATCTCATCAAGCAACCGATTGAGTGCGGACCGCCCCTCTTCCGCACCTTTCAAACTATCCGCTGCTGAATTGCGCAAACCTTCCGCGTGGGAGGAAATAGATTCGATGCCCTGGCTCATCTGCTCGACGGTGGAGGATGCTTGAACGGCGGCACTGGCCTGTTCATTCGCACCAACGGCGACATGGTTGGAAGTAACCACCAACTCCTCTGCCGAGGCTCTCACAGAGTCGGCAACACGCTTAACCTGCTCTACAGCCGTCTGCAAACTGGTAATCAGCGCATTGAAAGCCACCGCTGTCTGTGCGATTTCATCACGTCCTATCACTTCCACTCTATGAGTCAGATCGCCATCCTTGAGCTTCACCGCCGCTCGCTCTATGGCTTTGATCGAGCGCAGCAGCTGATAGCGCATCAACAACCCAACCAGCAGAGCCAAGACAATGGCAATAACAACGGCGATCGCAAGCGCCCTGGTCACCGATGCAGCTGTCATGTTTGCTGTAGCAAAAGCCTGCGCAGACAACTCTTCCTGGAGTACAAGCATGCGAGAAAGCAGGCCTTGCAGACGGGTATAATCCGCACGCACATAACCCAACAATGAGGGCGCCTGGTAAGGTGACGTCAACGCCGCTTCAGCCAGATCGTCGACTCCTTGCGCAAAGACCTTGGCCTGCTCTCCCATGGTTTGGTAAAGCGTCTGCTCTTCTTCACTAAAAGCCGCACTGTCAGCCATGCCACGCTCGATTCCAGTACTCATGTCATGAACACTGGCTCGCATATCCTCTACATAAAACTGCATTTCCTCCTGCGACGCGCCGCCTTCGGTCTGGATCAACTGAACCACCGCCGCGTAGGAACCCACCATAGCCGCCTGAGAAGCCGCCGCGATTTCTAGTGCGCGCTGGTACTGGTGGAAGCGAACCTCTTCGACCTCACGCAGCACTCCCTGCTGACGGGCGACACCGTCGTACGCAATCGCAGAGACAGCAATGAGTAAAACCACAATGAGGGCAGGAGCAAAAAGGAGCTTGGCACCCATGGAAAAGCTACTGAGCCATCGCATACAACGTTTTCCTTTAGTCACTTATTGTTTTTGTGTTCAAATCTTACAATGATCGGATAGACACAGCAGACTAGATCAAATATTCTGACATCAGCAACACATTCTTTATGCAGAACAGAAACTCAGAATTTTCTTAAGCAGCACTCATAAAAACAATGAAAGGCCGTCCCATGCATGCACCCAACAGCGAAGCAGCGATTGATCTAGCGGAGTTCCGCAGCGGATGGCGAGTCTTGATTCTTTCGTTAATCGGCATCGCCATCAGTATCAATGCGTCTCTTCTATACGGCTTCGGCACCCTGGTCATCCCTCTTCAAGAAGCCTTTGGCTGGGAGCGTGGAGCAATGCAAGCGGCTATTACGTTCTTGTTCGGCGGCGCGGTTATATCGCTGCAATTGGTCGGCTGGTTCAACCTCCGTTTCGGCATGAAGCGCGTTACCATTATCTCGCTTGTAGCCATTGCTTTCGGGTACCTGGCGACCACACAGATCGGCGGCTCTGTTTGGACTCTCTATCTAGCCTTCGCACTACTCCCCTTGTTGGGCATGGGCTGTCTCGCGGTCACCTGGACCCAGCTCTTGAACATGTGGTTCGACAAGAATCGCGGCCTCGCGCTCGCCATCGGACTTTCAGGTACCGGCCTCACTGCTGCTGTGGTTCCACCTTTAATGTCCTGGGGTATTGGCTTATGGGACTGGCGCGCAGCCTTCGTCATTCTCGCCCTGCTGAACTTGGCGGTGCTGTTACCGATAACGCTTTTTTGGTTTTCTCTGCCGCAAGGCTTGAAGGTAAGCGCAGAAGAAAAGGCGGGCCGTCTGGATACGAATCAATTGCCGGGCCTGACATTTGCTGAAGGTTTAGCATCTAGAAAGTTCTGGATCTGCAATCTCGCGTTGAGCCTAGTTATATCTGCCATCGTCGGATTGGTTACCAGCACTGTTCCCATGCTTCGTGACAAGGGTATTTCGGCAGAGAACGCCGGCCTGATATTTGGCTGCTTTGGCGTATCACTGACGGCCGGCCGGATACTTATCGGGTATCTGCTGGACCGTGTATGGCCGCCGCTGGTATCCGCCATCAGCCTATCCATGCCAGCCGTTGGCTGCCTACTGTTTCTCGGCGAAAGCAATGACTTTTGGCTGATGGCATTTGCCGCTGTACTAGTGGGTTTCGGTGCAGGTGCCGAGTTTGATATCGCCGCATTTCTAGTCGCCCGTTATTTCGGCATGAAGGAGTACGGGCGCCTGTTTGGCGTTCATCAAGGGCTGAATACCGTCGCCGCAGCACTAGCGCCCTTGCTATTTGCAGCATTCCTGAGCGCAACAGGCTCCTACTCATCGATGCTGATTTACAGCGTAGCTTGTACTGTCCTCGGCCCCTTATTAATTCTCACACTGGGTCGCGCACCCAACTTCAGGACTACCGGGGCTTTTTCCCGATAACTGCAAAAAAATAACAGGAGAGCACTCATGCCCACCATCACGCTCATTGAACACAATGGTACAGAGCATCAAGTAAACGCTGAGATAGGACAGTCTGTTATGCAGGCGGCGCTGGCTGCCATGGTTCCCGGTATTCAAGGCGACTGCGGCGGTGCCTGCAGTTGCGCTACTTGCCATGCGTTTGTGGATGATGCTTGGCTATCGGGCATGCCAGAGCTACAGGAGTCAGAGTCGGACATGCTTGAGTACGCAAGCGAGCGTAAGGCAAATAGCCGACTCACCTGCCAACTGACGGTGAGCGCCAATATGGAAGGGATGATCCTGCGGCTCCCAGAATCTCAATACTGAGCAGCGAGAGCAAACATGTCGATTTCTTCAGTAGTGATTGTCGGCGCAGGCCAGGCCGGCTTTCAGGTCGCAGCTTCTCTGCGACAAGGCGGGTACACCGGAGCCATCACTCTTATAGGCGATGAACCCGGCCTGCCTTACCAGCGCCCGCCACTATCAAAAGCCTACCTGCTGGGCAAGATAAAGGCGGACAATCTGGCATTTCGCCCGGCCACCTTTTTCAGCGAGCAGAATATCGAGCTGTTGCATACGCGTGCGGTCGAGATAGACCGCCAGAACCAAAATGTGGTGCTGGCCAATGGCAACAGCGTTGATTACGATCATTTGATTCTTGCCACGGGCGGTCACAACAGGTTGTTATCCATCCCCGGGGATGATGTTGAGGGGGTGTATGGAATAAAAACCCTGGCTGATGCCGATGCGCTCTCCCCCCGAATGAGCGCGGCGAGTAACGTAGTTGTAGTGGGCTGCGGATTTATCGGACTGGAGTTTGCCGCTGTCGCTGCGGCATTGGGAAAATCAGTCCAACTGGTTGACCGCGGAGACCGCCTCATGGCGCGCGCAATCTCCCATGAAATGTCGGCATTGTTCCTCAATGCGCACCAAAGCTGGGGGGTAAAATTTCACTTCAATCAAGGCGTCAGCCGAATAACCCATGCCAACGGAAAAGTAACCGGCGTGGTGAAGGAGAACGGCGAAGAGTTGCCGGCTGACCTTGTGGTGTATGGCATCGGCATCATCCCGAACATCACCTTGGCAGCCGAGGCTGGCCTTGAGATTGACAATGGTATTAAGGTCGATGCCAACCTCTTAACCAACGATCCCCATATTTCCGCTATTGGCGATGTGGCATGCTTCCCGTGCATACACAACAACGGCGAACACACCCGCATAGAATCCGTGCCCAACGCTATGGATCAGGCCCGGAGCGTTGCAGCAAGACTGCTCGGGAAACCGTCGCCGTTCATCGCCACGCCTTGGTTCTGGACCGATCAGGGGAATCTCAAGCTGCAGATCGTTGGTTTGTCTACCGGCTTCGACACCACCGTCACGTTAGGCGACCCGAGTTCGCAACAGTTTTCCGTGCTCTGCTTCCGCAAGGATCACCTGATTGCGGTTGAGTCCTGCAACCGGCCAAGTGATCACATGGCCGGGAAGAAACTGCTTTCTCGTCCAGCCGAACTCACCATCAGTGAGGCCAGCACCCCGGGCTTCGATCTCAAAGCCTGGGAAATAGCACACCGTACATAACAAGTTGATCGTGTAGCCCCCGATAGTCTGCTGGGCTTGAGGGGGCTTTTTTAACGTCCCCCACCAGCTGTCTCGCTAGCAAAAAACAATACCCACTCTTGAAACCGACACGGCGCCTGACTGAACGCCGCTTGCACGTGTCATTCGATAGGACTCTCCGCTATGACGCTTCCTGAGAAGGTACCGCTGCTCCCCGGCTGGCTATTTTTACTCGCCATGCTGACGGCCCTTTCGCCGCTCTCCGTCGACCTTTACTTGCCAGCCTTCCCGGTAATTGCGAGCCAACTGCAAGTCAGCTCGTCGGAGGTGCAAATCACCTTGGCCGTATTTCTTCTGGGAATGGCATTTGGGCAGTTGCTCTACGGCCCGCTCAGCGACCTCTACGGCCGCAAGCCACCGCTCTATGCAGGGTTAACCTTATTCTTCATCGCATCAATTGGCTGTGCCTTCGCAGCGGATCTGACAACGCTGACCGCCGCACGCTTTTGCCAGGCGCTGGGCGGGGGAGCTGGCGTAGTCATCAGCAGGGCTGTCATCCGCGACCGAACCTCCAACGTACAGGCCGCGAGAGCCTTTTCGATGCTAATGTTGATGTTGGGCCTCGGGCCTATTCTGGCACCGCTTGCAGGCGGAGCTTTGCTGCAGGTAGTCGGCTGGCGCGGTATTTTCATGACGCTGGCTGCCTGTGGACTGGCGCTGCTGCTGGGTGTCCATTTTTGCATGCGGGAAACCTCACCGAGTCTCGGCAACGGCAGCAAGCCGAAACTACGTTCCGCATTCAATCAATACCTGAGCCTGGCCTGTGACTGGAAGTTTATGCGGTTTGTCCTGGTAGGTGCGTTACCTTTTGGCGGGATGTTCGCGTATGTATCCGGATCCCCCAAGATCATCATCGACCTCTATGGTATCCAACCTAACCACTTTGGCTGGTTCTTCGGCCTCAACGCTTTTGGCATGATTGTTGGCTCACAACTGAACGCGAAACTGGTCGCTCGCTACGGCCCTGCCACTTTGCTCAAATATGTGCTTCTTGCGCCAGCAATCGCAACCCTAATGGCGACGCTGTCCACTTGGGCAGGCACTATCAACCTGTCGCAGCTTATGCTGTGCTTTTTTATCTACATGACCTCCATGGGCCTGTTGACACCCAACGCGGTAGCCTTGGCAATGGCAAGTCAGGGCCACCGCGCCGGCTCTGCCTCATCAGTCATTGGGTTCATACAGTTCTTGTTCGGCACTTTGGCCGTGGGCATCGTCAGCCTGTGGATGAGCCCAAGTGCATTGCCGGTTATCACTGTAATGCTTGGCCTCAGCGCCGCCAGTTTGCTATTGCATCGTATCAGCCAGCCAAACGCGCCCGGTCAAATCACCGAGCAATTTGGCAAAAGTTGAAGCCTCGCCAAAGCGTGAGTATGGCCCACAAAAAACCGCTGCCAGGGCAGCGGTTTTTTGCGGCTCAGTAGAGCAGGCACTATTGTTTTATAAAATAACGCACGCTCACTGTATCTTCCTCGAACCGGTACAGCTCAATCGTCTCAATTGAGCCACTGCCGTCCCGCATCACATTACGATGGTGACAGGCGGCTTCATTCGAGCCGAGAATACTCACCTCTACCTCCACCGAAAAGCGGCTATTTTGCTGGTCCCACATAGCTTCAAGTACAGGCCAGCCATCCGCCGCCGGGCGCCCGACGTACTCAATGCTCAAGCCCTTTGGGGCAACCTGCCGATAATGCTCGAAGAAGCCTTCACGGTTACCTGAATTCCAACAGGCGATTTGGCCGTGTAAAAAGGCGTCTATGTCTTTTTGGTTTAAGCCTGGCATCACATTCCGCTCCTGTTTTTGCCCTCGAACAGTCGGGCGATTGAGACTGTCATAGATCCGCACCGCGCACGTTACGCGCTGAGCCATTACGGCGATCGGACTCTCCCCACGCCAGCCAGTGGTCTGGTTCGCGTGTATCCCCTACTCTGCGCCAGCGACCTTCCTGCTGGGCTGTAATCGGAAAGCCGCCAACAAAGTCCGCCATTTCACCCTTTTCGTCCGGCAGAAACTCCCACTCTTCGCTGCCGTCCAAAACAATTCGCGCATTGTCCAGGAAGTAACTACCGTCCTTATGCACTGCCAAGCCCTCGATATCGGTGGTAGTACGCACCTCGCCTTTTTCATTGTTTAAGATGGCGTAACCAAGGTTGTCATGGCCGACCATGAAAGATCCCGAGTCGAATGTACCGTCCTTGTATACCGTGGCAAAAGACCACCAGATGACGTGCATTTTGTTGTTTACCACCAAGTCTTTCTTGAAATGTATGGCTCCACCTTCTGCCATATACACTTGGTCCAGTGCCATCAGGCCTTTCACTTTCCGCCCTTCGCACACGCCGGAAAGGCTCCACAGTTGCGAGACATAAAACGTGCCCCACTCAACACCAGGCAAATACCATTGCATACCGCAGCCAACCGGCTTCCCCTGCAGCTCATACAGCCCCTCTTCCACCCACTTGATATGCTCAGCAGAGGCTTCCAGTAACCAGGGGTTGCCCTCTTCTCCGGGTAGGCTGGTCCAGCGCACCGTATCCCCATCCAGTGTCTGCGTTGGCATTGGCGTCAACGCCTGCTTTGCCATTCGCTCGGTATCCATACGAATATGCTGGCCGTCAATCCGCGTAGACTGATAAAAAAACCGCGTCGGGTTGGGCGTACCTGTAGGGGCCATTACCGAGCGAACAAATGAGTAGATGTGCCCTTCATCATCACGTACAGAGCCAAAAGGCATGCTCTTGCTCAGCAACAGGCCGAAGAATGAGCGCGTTTCATTCAACGCCGGCCCAGTGGTTTTGCATGGGCCAACTAGCTGCTGGTAAACAAAGTCGCCACGCTCGGGGATGTTTTTGTAAGATTTCATACTGGTATTCCTCCGCTAAGGTTGCATCAATCCCAAATCACATGAATGGATTTCGCACCTCGCAGTTGAGCCCCTGCGATGACAGGCGCAGGCATACTTGGGTCCAATCGGATGTTTGGAAACAGATCCAGAATTGCGTTGATCGCGCAATTGATTTCGACCTTGGCAACAAACTGACCGATGCACATGTGCGCCCCCCAGCCGAAGCCGAAGGAAGGCTTCACCTTTCGATCAATATCAAACTGATCTGCGTTGTCGAAGACATCTTCGTCTCGGTTGGCGGATATCACCATGCACTGAACCAAGCCCCCCTTGGGAACCAGAACGCCACCCACCTCGACGTCTCTCGAAGCCTGACGAACCTTGAAAGTTGCTACAGGCTCATAACGCACAGTTTCGTCGATCAACTTGCCAATCAAACCCCGATCTCTTTTCACTCGTTCCAGCAGCTCTGGCCGCTCAAGCAACAGTGTCATGATCGAACTGAAGGTGCGTGTGGTTGTTTCTCCAGCGGCGGGTAACAAAGAGCGCACGAAGGTAGTTACCTCATGGTTATCCAGCGCACGGCCTTCATATTCAGCGTTGATCATTCGACTGATCAAGTCATCGCCCTTTGCGCCAGCAGCCCGTTTTGTCACCACAATTTCCATTATCGCGTCATACAGGTTCTTAACCGCTTTACCGGCAAAGGCACCATAGATACGCGCTTTCTCCGGATCGATCTGGTTGGCGGCCACCAGCGCGAGAGCCCAAGTAGCGTATTGTTTGAATTTATCTGGGTCGTCGCTTGGAAAGCCCATCAGCGCGTACATCTCACGGATGGGGAAATACAACCCGAAATCCATCAGGTTGGCTTTCTTGTCTGCCTGCATTGGCTGCAGAAACTCTTCCCGAATCACCCTGTCGATTTCCGGTCGCCACTTGTTGACCGTTTCCGGCATGAACACTGGCTGCAACAGGGCACGTGTACGACGATGCTGTTCACCGTCCATGGCTAACACAATCAAACCGTCGAAGAACGCGCCCAGCCCTTCGGCAATAAAACCGTTGGTGAAGGTTTCTGCGTCGCGCAGCACCGCCATCACGTCTTTGTGCTTGAACAGCGTGACAACGCATTTGGCCGCCTTGGCACCAGCATTGGTTGGCACACCCAGGTAACTATCTACGAAGTCGCCACGCATAACTGGGTCGTTAATCCGCTTATCCCTGCACAGCCCGTGGATATCGACTGCTGAGCCAAGATAGGTATCTGAAACCGCGTGATAAGCCTGCTCGATATCAAGCTCGTTCATTTCCGCTGACATTAGTGGTTCTCCCTGTGACCTTCAGGTCTTTTGTTATAGTCACGCTTGTAATCGCGGGTAAGCGATACAGCCGACTTAGGAATTATTCGACAAAAACTTGGACGCCCGCTTGGCTGCAAGCTTGCCGGCCATACCATTGACTCCTCCGCCCGGGTGGCTGCCTGCGCTACCCAGATACAGCCCGGAAACCGGGAGAGTATCGCCACCCAGCCCATAGGCTGGCCGCATAGTGCTCGAACGCATGGTGGTGGTGTCGATATGGACTACACAGCCATTCACTGTATTTAGCCGTTCTGTGAAGTCCGGTGCTGCCTCGATACGGCGGCCAATGACATGACCATCGATGCCATCCACGTAGTCAGCCAATTGGCGCAACACCTGGTCTGCCACAGTCTCCCTTAGCGCATCCCAGCCTGCTCTGGGGTTGACAGGCATGACTGGCGGATAGACATATACGATGTCCTGGCCGGCGGGCGCTTGAGCCGGATCCGCCGCACTAGGGACCGCAAGCGTAATGTAGGGGTACCTGGGAACTTCGCCACGCTCACAGGCGGCGAAGCTTTCAAGTACTGCGTCTTCCGTACCGATCAACATGACCGTCTTGCGCAAATCAATTCCGTCGCCGCGGATGGCCTCATAGCGTGGAACCGACAACAAACCGTCAAGCGCGACATCCACTTTCAGTGGGCCCGAGCCCTTCGCGTTGGCAGGAGCCATGGCTACCCGTGTGAGCAGGTGGGCAGGCATTTCGCCCGGGGTTACCATTTCCAGCGCTACCTTGGGGTGACAACCTGCTATCACCGCGGGCGCAGTGAAAGTGCGCCCATCAGCAAGCCGTACGCCTTCGATTTTGCCCTGCGAAGAGATGATTTCAGTCACAGTGGCAGACGTAATCACCTTGCCACCCAGCTCCTCGAGACGTGAGCACATTGCGTTACTCAATTGCTGCATACCGCCCCTGACCCGTCCCACGCCAAAGCGGTGCAGAAACCCAAGTAGCGCATAATAGATACCGCCGCCATCAGCCCGAATATCACCTGCCAGTCCCGTCAGCGCGCACATCGCGGAAACGGTCACCGGGTGCTCGAAACGTTCCTTGGCAGCCTGATGAGCGGACCCTGTCATCAGCGCCATGAGTTCAGGCTTAAGGCGCCGGTTCTTCAGCGCCACGCCTAGAACTTTAAGCTTACTTGTCAAGTTGAACCGCGCGGGATCTACCCGCATCATAGGCAGGGCTATATCCATGAACATGTCGATAACATCCATGAACTCAAGAAATGCAGCAGCATCCTTGTGGCTAAACCGCCGAATTTCATCTGCTGTTTTTTGCCGATCTCGCCAAAAGATCAACGAGCTTCCATCGGGGTGTAAATAGACATAACCCGGCGACAACTCGATAGAGTCAAAGCCGTGGTCGGCCAAGCCTAGCTCCTCCGGTACATGGGAGTGCACGCGCATCGACATCATGTCGAGCGCACAAGGATGCACCAGATGCTCCGGCGCCTCAGGGATGAGATAGCCGGACGACGCCATCCCACCCACCTTGTCCAACGCCTCGAGAACAAGAACACGCTTGCCCTCAAGGCCAAGATAGCAACCCGCTGAAAGGCCATTGCTTCCCCCGCCCACGACAATCACGTCGAAATCGGTATTTTTGTTATTCATCAAAGTATCTCCCTACTGGGCTGACTCAGGTTTTCCTCTACCAAACACCTGCCGACAGAGTCCTTGCTACGCCCAATAAACAATGCGTCCGATACCCACTGGCATCACCACGCATGAACATTCGCCGTCCGCTGTATACGGCAATCGGGAACGTAACAAGAAAGAACCGGAGGCGCTGGCTATCCGTTTTACCGGGCGTAAAACGGATAACCAGCGCCCTGACGTGCGAGCAAAGAGCAAAACAACCCTTCCTCTCGCTTCAAGCATCCCGACAGAATAATTCCAATTGTAGAATTTCAATCTGCATATGGAATTATTTTCAATGCTCTGCTAGGGTCTTAGGCAGGCAATCAGATTCGGCTGTACAGCCCATCCAGACTGGGCTGGGAGCACGATGAAAGCCTTTGAAAAATAAAAATAAAAGGACATAAAGTGAAAGCATCTCTGGTTTACATCCAGGGTGAAGCCGGTTCCGGTCAGCTCTGCCTACCGGAAGGCGTTCCTGCGCAGGGAAATCGGGATGCACGTCCCGCACCTTCATTGTTCTACTACCTAACCTCGAACTCGTTGCCTGGCAGCAGTGCCGGACAGCGATTTTTCGCGCTCTCTTTATAAAAACAAAAACGGAGAAAGATCATGAAACTGAAAATTGCTATTGGCTTGCTAGTTGGCGGCCTGTCCGCCACATCTCTGGCCGCAGTGAGCCCGGATGAAGCCAGCGCTATCGGCGATACCCTCACACCATTGGGCGCTATTCAGGCCGCGAACGCCGATGGCAGCATTCCGGCCTATGAGGGGGGTCTGCGAACCGCTCCCCCGGGATTCGAGCCAGGTACTGGGTTTTGGAAAGACCCCTATGCTGCGGACAAACCCCTGTATCGGATAACTGCGGCCAATCTAAGCGAGCACGAGCACCTGCTTAGCGCGGGGCAGATAGAGGTATTGAAGCGCAACCCTGATTACTACATGGACATTTACCCCAGCCACAGATCTGCTGCCTACCCGCAGGAAGTGCTGGACGCAACGGTGCGTAACGCAACTACCTGCCACACCCTGAAGGACGGCTTGGCGATTGAGCCAAATTGTCGTGGCGGCTTACCCTTTCCGATCCCCCAAACAGGCAATGAAGTAATCTGGAACCTGCTCGTGCGTTATAACGACGGCAAGTTTGGTACCACTACCTCTTCGTCCAACACCTGGGTCGTTGATAGAAACGGGTCAGTAACCCAGTCTGCCAACCAAGCTACGTTCGTTGAGCGCCCTTACTACCAGACAGATGTACCAGGCCGACCGGAGGATCTTTTTTACCGGGTTTACTCGTTGACCAAGCAACCCGCACGCAAAGCTGGAGAGCTCACTGGCCTGATGGACTTTATCGATCCGACCGACAAGCCGCGCCGTGCCTGGAGCTATACCCCTGGACAGCGGCGCATCAAACTCGCCCCCGAGTTCAATTATGACACTCCGGTGGGAAGCATGGGCGGCTTGGAGCTGTTCGACGAACTATTCATGTTCTCAGGCGTGCAGGATAGGTTTGATTTCAAGCTTGTTGGACGCAAAGAGATGCTGATTCCATACAACACTTACAAGTTCTACTTCGATTGTGAGGACCAGTTCCGCACCTCTCATGTAAACCCCGAATGCGAGCGCTGGGAGCTGCACCGTGTATGGGAGGTTGAAGCAACCTTGAAACCAGGTATGCGTCACGTTTACAGCAAGCGCACCTACTATCTCGATGAAGATACCTATGGTGCCGGCCTGTACGATGCCTGGGATCAGAACGGCCAGCTGTATCGCTCGATGATGCTTGGAGGTGTCCAATTCTATGACCACGACATCCCCTACATCGTGAAGCACTCCATGTACGACTTTAATAAAGGCATGTACGGCATCGTCAACGACGGGATGGATGGCGGCTATCAGGTTCTCACCGAAGCTCGCACTGAACGTGAGCTAAACCCCGAAGCCATCGTGATGCGCGAATCTCAACGCTAAAACCAACTCACCAATCCCCTTGAGCTTCGCGGCCAAGGGGAATTGCTAAGGCGTAACGGATGCGAACGATCAATCTATCCTGGGACGTAACTCACCTTACCCCCTTCATATCCAAAGTTGACCTATGCGGCTCTCTGTTCCTGCCGGACAAGTTTGGCGACAACGTACCAGCGTCACTGACCCTTGTTGTTTGCCTGCATGGCGGCAGCTGCTCACGCAGCTACTTCCATCCGCCATACCTTGACCCGAGTTACAGCTTTGCCGAGTTTATGACCGATAGAGGCTACCTGGTTCTAGCGCTCGACAATCTGGGCATGGGTGAAAGCAGCAGGCCTGAGCCCGAATCCAAGCTGACATTGAATGTGATAGCAGAGGCCAATCACCTTGCCACTCAACAGTGTGTTCAAGCCTTAATGTCGAACCAGTGGGGCACGTTGGCAGAATCAACAAGCCTGACAGTCGCCGGCTTGGGCCACTCCATGGGCGGTATGCTGGTCACCTATCAGCAAGCTCATTACAAGAGCTTTGATCGCCTTATCGTCGCAGGCTGGAGCAACCTGCCTCTGGAACTGGCCGGTGCCAAAGTAGAAGCGATGAAGGCGGCACTACCCCCCAGCGGCTACATACCCACGGATCGATCGCAGATGCGCGCTCTTTTCCACCTGCCGGATGTTGCTGAAGCCGTAATAACTGCCGATAACCAGCACTCGAGCCTGACGCCCGTCACTCTGGCCACCGCAGCACTCACTCCAAACGTGGTTGTCACCAGTGCCGCCAACATTTTCTGTCCGGTATTGCTGGCATACGGTGAAGTTGATGTCAGTCCTGCACCAGAGAAGGAACCTGAGTTTTTTTCCAATGCGTGCGACAAGACACTCTTATGTGTTGCCGGGAATGCTCACTTGCACAACTTTGCAAACGCACGGTCTGATATCTGGGAAGGGATCGCCGAATGGACTAAAACAGGCCAGCTTCCCCTGTCTTTAAGCTCCAAAATAAACTCCAGATCCAGCGATAAAGTCTAGGGCTTTGACTCCTCCACCTGCAGAACACAGAGAGAGCTTCTGGCATGATCACCAGCATGGATCATTTCACGATCGTAACCGATCAGCTTGAGTTAACGCGTCGTTTTTATACTGACCTGCTTGGACTCCGGGTAGGGCAACGACCGGATTTCCCGGTCCCCGGGATTTGGCTATATTTAAAGGATGAGCCGGTGCTGCATGTTATCGAAGTTAAAGAAATGCCCGTTCCACGCCGTGGCGTTCTAGATCACATGGCTTTTTCCGCCAATGATTTGATCAGGACCTTGGGGGCTCTGCAAAAGCACCAAGTAACCTTTCGCATCATACGTAGCCCCGACACCCTTACATGGCAGGTTTTCTTTTACGACCCGAATGGAGTAGAAGTCGAGTTGGACTTTGCACCGCACGAAGCCCCCCCTGCTAACTGGAAGACGCTGTCGTCTCGATGACCTATCAGATCAGCCCCGAATAGGCGCCACCATCTAGTTGTAGGTTCTGTCCTGTTATATAGCCTGCCTGCTGCGAGCAAAGAAAAATGCAGGCCGCGGCAAGCTCTTCGGGCCGACCAAAACGACCAGCAGGAATGGGGCAAAGCATCTCCTCACGTGCCTGCGCCAAACTAATCCCCTTGTGCTTCGCCAATTTGTCTGTCATGTAGCGCAGGCGGTCTGTCTCAATCCTTTCCGGCAGCAGGTTGTTGATCGTCACATTGTCCCGGATTACCTCCGCAGAGAGCGCCTTGGAGAACGCGGTAAGCCCGGCACGGGCAGCCGTTGACAGTCCCATGGCCAAGCGCGGAGTCTTCACCATTGCGGAGGTGATATTGACAATCCGACCAAACTTGCGCGTGCGCATGCCCGGAACAACGTCTTGAATAAGCGACACCGCAGACAACATGTTTGCTTCGAGGGCGGCATGCCAGCGCGCGTTGTCCCAATCAGCCATGTCGCCCGGTGGGGGACCACCATTGTTGGTCACCAGGATATCCGCACTGGCCAGCGGTTCAGCGAGTTTTTCTCGACCCTCTTCGGTGGCAATGTCAGCCACCACCTGCAACGGCCTTACGCCTGTGATCTGCGCAATTTGCCTGGCAGCGCACGCTAGGGATGCCTCATCACGACCATTGATCACTATGGCGCAACCTTCGAGTGCGAGCGCCTGTGCACAGGCAAAACCAAGCCCGCGGGAGGAAGCGCAAATTAGCGCTTTGCGCCCTTGAAGCCCTGTTTCCATAACTATACTCCCGTTGCTTTTCTCGACTAGCAAAGCGCTTGATTTCAGGGTGCCCAGTGCGCGTGCAATGCTTTATCCTGATTACCCAAAAGCGTCATGTATCAAGAGTGTGACATGCCTACTGATGACCTCCAGTCTTTCTCGGCTCGCGCCGAACCCAGCAAGCGAGATACCCTTGAGCGCCTGCTTTCAGCGGCCAAGAAGATCTTTGCCCAAAAAGGTCTGGCCGGGGCGCGAATGGAGGATATAGCGCGGCAGGCAGGAGTAACCAAGCAACTGGTTTACCATTACTACGGCTCCAAGGAATCCCTGTTTACAACAGTGCTGGATGACTCGTCACGGCAAATAATGGATGAGCTCGTCGCACTGAATGTAGAAAACCTGCCGCCACAACAGGCCCTCTTGACACTGCTCGACTGTACCTTCGAGCAGTACATGAACGACCCACTACTTGGCTCATTGGCGCTTGAAGGTATCCGCTATCATGAGTCAGCTCACGACGATCAGGTCAACAGTTTCTCCGGTCAATCGCCGGCGCTAAAAGCCAAGTTTGCCTCGCTACTGCAGCGTGGGATATCCGACGGAATTTTCCGTGCGGATGTAGATGCCCGTTTTCTGCTAGCCACATCAGCGCTATTGATGTCTGGCGGCTTTACCAACCATTACACCCTCTCGGTTCTGGTGGGTTTCGATACCAGGTCCACAGAGGGTATGAAAATTTGGCGAGAGCATGCGGCGAATTTCATTCTCGCCGCAATTATCAAACCTTGCTAAAACAAACCCTTTACAAGGTTTACATGCCCTTACGGTCGGACTGACTGAAGAACGCCTGCATCGCCACCAGCGAAGGCGTATGGCTTGAAAAGCCGCCATCAGCGACTAACGTTGTGCCCGTAACAAAAGACGATTCATCACTGGCAAGAAAGGCAACCACGTCGGCAATTTGTCTTGGCGTGCCGAGTTCAGGAGTCATGTGATTATCCCGCAGAATATCCAGCAGCTCTTTCGGCATGGATGAATGTGCGTTTTCTGCCGGAGCGAGCCCAATCTGTACCGCGTTACCCCGAACCCCCTGCTTCCCATACTGCGCCGCGACCAGTTTCGGCATCATGTTCAACGCCGCCTTGGAACAGGCATAACCCGTTAGCGAAAGGTCACCCTGAGCGCCCAGACCAGAGGTCGCAAAAATCACCGAGCCCTTTCCCTGTTTCACCATCACTGGTACGACGTGCTTGGTACATAGCACCGAACCGCGCAGGTTGACAGCAATGGCACGGTCCCACGCAGCAATGTCCAGGTTGCAGATGTCTCGATCATTCTGACGCTGGGCGACGTCAAGCACTGCAGCATTGTTGTGCAGTACATCGATACGGCCGAATCGCTCCATGACCGCACTGACCATCGCCTCAACACTTTCCTCGGATGAGACATCGGTCGCGACGCTCATCGCCGAGCCGCCTGACGCCTCAATCTCCGTTGCCACGCGCGCGGCAGCAGCTTCATTGATATCCACAATAGCCAGACTGGCACCATGCGCCGCCAGCACTCGCGCACATTCCGCGCCCAGACCACCGCCAGCACCGGTGACTATCGCTACGCGCCCATCAAGTTTTCCCGTCGTCATCTTGTAACTCCGTACGTTAAGGTCAGTATCACTCACCGGTAAAAACAGGCTGACGCCGCTCGCCAAATGCAAGCGCAGCCTCCTTGGCGTCTTTTGTGGTCGCCAACAAAGAAAACAGGTCGCGCTCCAGGCTCAGCCCGGCACCAAGCTCCATTTCCAGGGATGCGCGAGCAGCACGCTTGACAAAGGCCGATGCCATTGGCGGCTTTGCGGCGATCTTGTGCGCTAGTGCACTCACCTCATCAAGCAAGCTGTCGCTGCTCAAGGAGACTCTGGATACCAACCCGATACTCAAGGCCTTTGCGGCGTCCAGGCGGTCGCCAGTCAAAAGCATGTCCATTGCATGGCCTGGTGAAACAACCCGGCTAAGCCGCTGTGTTCCCCCACCACCTGGAATCAGACCGAGGCCCGTTTCGGGCAACGCGAGGATGGCGTCGGGTGCAGCAACGCGGATATCCGCAGCCAAGGCGAACTCCAAACCGCCGCCCATACAGTAACCGTGAATGGCCACTACCACCGGTTTGCTGACTCGATCGAGATAGTCTATCCAGCTCGATAACTCAATGCGTTTGCGCACATCAAGCGATGTCTCAACGCCGCGCTTCTCTTTGATGTCCGCTCCAGCGCAAAAACCCCGTTCACCTTCACCGCGAATGGCGATAGCACGCACCGCGCAGTCGCCTTCCAGCAAAGCCAGCGCGGCAGGTACTCCCTGACGGATATCATCATTAATCGCATTGATCTGGCCAGGCCTGGTCAGGACGACCCAGCCAACCGCACCATCACGAACAATCTTGACTGCGCCATTGATCGCGACCGCCGTGGCTTCTACGTCAACACTCATATCAGCACTCCTCAAACTCAAACAGCTGACCATTTAGATCGTTTGGATCGACGCGAATGAGTGCCTTGCCGGCTACAGCGTCGCTGGCCTCAATCCAGGTGAACTTGGTACCGCGAGCTCGCAGATCCTCTGCCTTAGCTGCTAGATCGTTGACTGCAATACGAATGTAGTAAGGTCCTGGCCCCCAGCTGTTCAGGTACAAGCCTGCTTCACTGTCCCACCGGGTTGCCTCGATCAAGTCTAAAGTGGCGCTATTGGGCAGGGTAAAGCCCATTCGAGCGCGACGGTAACCCTCGCTCTGAATGGTCTCGACAGGGCCACTCGGCTCCCAATCAAGATTTGTTGAGACACGGCGCAGCGTCTCGTTCAGATCGCGTACCAAGTACCCTCTTGCTGAAACCCGAACCATGTCACCTGGCTTGACATCACGCGGTTGTACCGGCGGCTGTGCGAAAGTCTCTGGCGGCATTTGAAGCGGCTCCACCGGCATTATCTCGATACACAACCCGCCATCTACTATAGGATCATAAATGGGCTTTTCCGGGGTCGCTCCCAACCATAGCCGGTCAAAGGGCATGTCAGGCGTGCGCTGAGCCATGCGAAATGGCAAACCTCGACGCATGAGCTTGCTGACCAGCGCATCAAACTTGTCACCATGCAAAGCAAGCACGATAGAGTGCGTCAGCATCGGTCTATGTTTGCCTTGAAACGCTTTCAGACTTTCCAGGAAATCATGAAACATCGGATCGCCTGGGTTCGGGCGATCAAGATGCCATTGCGGCTCAACCCGCGTCGGGGACACAGCAAGAGACTTGTGCACCCGGAGAAAATGAGCAATGTATGGGTGATCATCAAAAGCCTGGCGCCAGCGCTCGTGTTTATATATGCCCAACTTGTCGACCAGCAACTCGGTCATACCATCGGGGTCCGGCACCATCATGTCGGCACTCATCAAAAGCTCAAACATAGTCTTCTCCGTCTGTCGTTCTTGCCAGCCGAAACAACGGCGGCCATTCAATTCAAGGCGGTGACCTCAAACGCCACCCAGCTGGTACTTCAAAAACTTGCTACCTCTTCGCGCTTGTCAGATGACGGGGCCGCATGGCGCACTTGCCCAGAGGATAGCGAGACGTTTGCCTCGTCTGAGCTATCGCCTTGGCCATCTGAGCTTTGCTTTGGGTTGAGCAGAAAGTGCGATAGGGCTGGAATCAAAATCAACGCACCGAGCATGTTCCAGAGGAACATAAAGGTCAGCAGGATGCCCATGTCAGCCTGAAACTTGATAGGGGACCAAGCCCAGGTTATTACGCCGGCGGCCATGGTCAGGCCAATAAGCGCAACTACACGCCCGGTAAAGTCGAGTGACCTGCGATAAGCTACCGCCAGGCTTTCACCACGCTCCTGTACAGCCACCTGCACACTCAATAAATAAAGCGCGTAATCCACCCCGACCCCAACACCAACGGCTATCACTGGCAGGGTCGCCACCTTCAGTCCAATACCAAGCACGACCATCAGCGCCTTGCAGATAATCGTCGTCATGATCAGGGGAATAAGTGCAACGATGGTGGCACGGATACTTCTGAAAGTGAGCAGGCAAAGCAGCGCAGTTGCTCCATATACCGCGAAGTACATGGTGATAATACCCTTCTCTACTTCGATGTTGGTTGCCGCCTCGATACCCGCATTGCCGGCTGCAAGCAAGAACTCTACCGGACGCTCGGCATCCGGCGCAGTGTTGTACTGTTCAGCAAAGTCTTCTACCACCCCCATCACACGGTTAAGCGTCTCGGCCTTGTGGTCTGCCAAGTAAGCTACCAACGGCGTTACTGAGCAGTTCTGATTGGTGATGCCAGGTGATGAAATCATGGCTGCATCGACCGAGGCATTGGTGATCGCCTGGTCACGACTGATGGTCAGCCACTTTGCGCTGCCTTCAGCCATGCCTGAGGACACAACACGAACAGTGTCTGCCAATGAACTTGTCGTCTGCACACCCTCGGTCTGTCTAAGCTTCCATGCCAACTGATCCATAGTCTGCAACGGCCGGTAAAAGCGGCAGCCGTCCACGCCAGTTTTCATGATCACCGCAAACTGATCACTGGAAAGTCCATAGTGAGAGGTTATATAGGCATTGTCTTGGTTATAGCGCGAGTTCGGGCGCAACTCCGGTGCGCCCGGGTCGAGATCCCCAATCTGTAAATCCATCATCAAGACTGTGCTGATTGCCGTGACGAGAACAGAAGCACTGATTGCCATCAGAGCCCATTTTCGCTCGGTAAAGTAATCCAGCCTTTGCCATACTCTGCCCAGCCAGTTCTTGTTGGCCTGTCCAGCCTGGTCTTTATCGATGGCAATTTGCGCCGCTTTCTTACTCACTCCAATGTAAGAGAGCGCAACCGGAATAAGAATAAGCTTGGTAAAGATCAGGACCGCGACACCAATACTGGTAGTCAACGCCAAGTCGCGGATTACCGGAATGTCGATAATTGCCAGTACTGCAAAACCAACAATATTGGTCAGCAACGCGGTGAGCCCGGTCAGAAAAAGACGTCGGAACGTGTAGCGCGCAGCGACATACTTGTGAGTGCCGCGGCCGATGTCCTGCAGGATGCCATTCATTTTTTGCGTGCCGTGCGATAGGCCAATCGCAAAAATCAGGAAGGGTACCAATATCGAGTAAGGGTCGAGTTCGTAACCGAGTATCTGCATTAGCCCCAAAAGCCAGATCACACCGGTTACCGCAATTCCCACCAGCAACAGCGTGCTGCGTAAGCAGTGGGTGTACAGGTAGACAAATATTGATGCGATCACCACCGATATGGCGAAGAACAGCATCACTACTTTCAAGCCATCGATCAGATCCCCAACAAGCTTGCTGAAGCCAACAATGTGGATGCCAATGGAGTCACTTTCGTAGGCACGGATTTTCTGTTCCAGCTGATCGGAAAAATCGCCGTAATGCAGCGGCTCCCCCGTTTGCGGATTGGTATCCTGCAGTGGCGCAACAATCATGCTGGACTGACCGTCGTTGGCAACCAGACTGCCGGATATAGCGGCGCGCGAAATATTCCGGCGCAGCGCCTGTATACTGCTTTCGCTGCCATCATAGTTCGCCGGCATCACGGCCCCGCCGCTGATGCCATCCTCAGTCACTTCCCGCCAGCGCACAATGGGCATCCAGAGCGACCTCATCCAGGAGCGGTCGACACCCGGTATCAAATACAGAGTGTCGTTCACTTGGCGAAGCACCTCTAGGTATTCAGGGTCGTAGATATCTCCGTTCTTGTTTTCAACGACAACGCGAATGCTATTGCCCAGCCCCGGCAGCTCGGTCTTGTGATCCAGATAATTTTGAATATAGGGATTGTTGACCGGAATCATCCGCTCAAAGCTGGCGTTCACCTCAATGCGAGATGCAAAAAAACCAAGCACCAGCGTAGCAGCCAGACAGCACAGAATAACCAGGACTCGGTGACTGAAAATTAAGCGCTCAAACAGACCGCCAGACTTCTTGTCGAAATCCTCAACATTTTGGACGACAGGCATCCCATTAGTATTATTCTGATTGACCATCTCTATCTCCGAGGATCGACGCGTAGCGACACGCTATGCATGCCCTTCCACCTCGCCAACCTGACTATTGCTATCCGGGTCAGCCACGCAAGCAGCTAACCAGCGTCGATCGCACGTTAAATTAAGGCTTGAGTTGCGTGGTACGCACGCCGGAAAACTGAGCCAGCAGCAACTGATCCGGCGAGTTAAGTAACGCAGCGGAGAAAACCGTGCCACGGTAATCACCAACCAGTTGCGTGAGCTCCAGTGACTTGGTGTCTATCTGCATGACTCCGCCCCGTTGACTGATCAGCAGGGCCCTGCCCTTGCTCAGAGGCAGGCTTTGCACAATGGAAGATTCCTGGCCAGTCTCCACCTTGGTCCAGGTTTCGCCCTGGTCCTTACTCGCGTAGAGGTTGCCCCGCAGCCCATAGACCAGAACCGCGTCAGCCGAAGCCTGAACGCCAAAAAAGGTCCCTGTATAAGGCGTAGGCGTTCTAATAAAGCGCTGTGCCTCATCGTCCAGACGCATTACCAGCCCCTGCTCACCACTGATAAAGGTTTCCGCGCCCGACATGCTCACGGAATATAGATGCATCCGCCGGTCGTTATCTGTCCGCTGTATCCAGGGCTCCCAGTGAAGACCGTTATCGATTGTACGAAGGATCATCCCGAAAGCGCCTACGACATAACCTTCACCTTGCGCATTAATGTAGGCATCCAGGAAAGGTGTAGCCATCACGTCGGGGTCGGACGAGGTACTCATCGCCAGCTCGAATTCACGTAGCATGCTTTCAGATTCGAACTCTTCCAGATCATTAGCACTGGAGTAGTAGTTTTTCAGCAGCGTCAGGAGACTACGGCCATCCAGCACTACGGACCAAGTTTGTCCGCCATCCTCTGTGGCCAGAAAAACCGAGTCATGGCCAACGATCCAGCCATGTTGGTCATCACGAAAGCGAACCTGCACAAGATCACTACCCACCGGGCTAACAACTTGCTGCCAGGATTTACCCTCATCATTGGACAGCATGATCAACCCGCGCAGTCCTACACCGACAAGCCGGCTACCCGCTCGGGCAACACTCAGCGTCGGTTGGGATTGTGGAATCAACTGTTTGGCACCGGCATTGCTGAGCGGATCAAACAACCCCGTCTTGTCCGACTCAACCGTCTCCGATTCCGCTGCCATCGCTGAGATGGCAACTGAATAGGATGCAATGGAGCCAACATAAAACAGGCACATCAGCAGCCGCGGCAACCTGCATGGCAGGCACCCTCTCATCAGGTCGATCAAAGTCATTGTTTTTATCCTCTACGCAGCTCGCTCAAAACGCCGAGTACTGCGATTACATCGCCTGTCACGGTCCAACACGCAAGCGCCACCCATCGTCGGTGGCGCCAAACTGGTGCAATTACCGGGTGGTCTCGCGTGCCACCACTGCTTCTGGGTTCAAATCACGTTCGGAGCGCGGTGCGTCCAGCACTTTGTAACCGCCGCTGAGCGCATCATTGATCAGCCCGTACATACCCTTGTTAAAGTCGTAGATAGAGTGTTTTACGATGTAGGGAATGTCATGGTCGTAAAACTGCACGCCGCCCAGCATCATCGAACGATAGAGTTGGCCGCTTTGATCCCAAGCATCGTAAAGCCCCGCACCAAAGGTATCCTCATCAAGATAATAGGTGCGTTTGCTGTAAACATGCCGACGGTCTTCCTTGAGGGTGGCCTCAACGACCCATACACGGTGCAGCTCCCAGCGCTCGCACTCGGGATTAACGTGGTTTTCCATCAGTTGAGTTTTAGGATCACAGTCGAAGTACAGCTCATAGCTGTTATACGGGATGTACATCTCTTTTTTGCCGACCAGCTTGAACTCGAAGCGGTCCTGCATACCTGAGAACATGAAAAGCTCATCGAACAATTCCAGACCGCCCATACTGGCAACTGGCGTGTCGTAGGCAAACTCAGGGGCCAACTTGACGCGGCGCTGACCAGGCGTGTAGCTCCAGGCGCGTCGGGGCTGCTGGGTAGGGTCAAGGTAGTCCATATACCCGGTAAGCTCGCCTGCTCGGCGCGCGGGTTCCTTGGTGACCGAGTAAACGCGGGAATACATTTGCGGATCGCGACCCTCTACATCATCCTGATAATAGGGACGTTCAACAAAAGTAGCCTGTTCTGATGCCTTGGTTACAGCCCCATTCGACGCCACCAACCAGCTGTTGGATGAACTGGTGGTAGTGCCGTATTTACCGTCGTTGTAACGAACCTGTTGGTTCCACATGACCTCATGGCCGGTCTTAGGGATCGGGAATGGAACGCCACCACGGCATTCAGGCGACAACGTCAGGCCGTTGTTCAGCGTTTCACAGGTAGTTGCATTACGGACTGTAGCATCCAGCACATCCTGTGGTAGCGCGGCGGTACGATGACTTGGAAAGATATCCAGATAGTAATCGGGGTTACGCTTCAACAGCTCCAACTGACCAGCACTCAGCTTATCTGCATGCTCCTGATAGTTGCTGCTGTCGATGCGGAACAGCGGCTCTTCATCCTTGTAGGGATTCACCCAGTAGCCGCTGCCGGGCTCAAAACCGGCAGGGGCGGTCCGGAGTCCCCCTTCATAGGGAGGGATAGTACCCGCCTCATTGCCGGCTTGTTCAGCTCCAAACAAGGTAAGTGCTTTACCGAGCTGGGCAGCCTCCTCGGAAGAAACTGCTGCTACCGCATTGGCTGAAATACCACTTAAAGCCAGGCTGAAAGCGAGTGCATATCTCATAACAATCTCCGTTCTTGTGTTTATTAACTGGGAGCCAGTACTGCTCTATTAAAACGATGTCTTATAGGTGAGCGACAACCAACCACGGTCGGTACCACCAACAGCACCGTTACCATTTACCATGGTCTGGCCGTTGACCGGGTTGATGGTGTTTTTCTCCTGGGCCATCGTATCTGCATAACGCAAGCTGAACTCGTGCTGTTGCTGGTAGGTCATCTTGGCGCCGACCGACCATGACACGGCACCCTCCGACCCACCGCCGGCGTTAGCCGCGTTACCAGAAATACCGTAGTTCACGGTTAAAGGCACAGACAGATCCCACGACGGCAAAATCGCCAGATACTGGGGGGTATAGTTCACTGCCGCCGCCAGGTAATTACGAGTAGAGCAGCCGTCGGACTTATCGCCCTCGCCACCGCTGCGCAGGTCTCTGCAGGCAGCGGTGCCTTCACCCTTATACAACTCTTCATGTTCGGTCACCTTATCCAGGTGGCTGTATACCAGCTCGGCAACCAGCGTCGAACTTTCGGCCAGCCAAAAGCGAGGCACACCGTAAACAGCGTTTACCAATGCATGGTAGGTGTTACCGCGAGGACCTTCATCATCCACGTTGCTGACGCCAGTGGCGTTAAGTGCGCCACCTTTGCGGTAAGACACCTCTGCGCCAATGGAGGCCGAGCCAACGTTACCCGCATAGCTCAAGCCAACCAACTTCACGCCTCGCGGATAAACCAACCGATACCGGCCGGTTGCCATATCGATTTGCGGCGACAGCCAAGCTTGATAGTCGTCGAATTCGCGGTAATAGGCACCCAGCGTGGCGCCTACGCTTTGCAGGTCATAGCGGGCCATCACACCCCAGTTAGCAGAGTCACGACCAAATTTGGAATCGGCGTGTTGTAGGTTGAACCCCGGCGCCGCAGGCAAACGGTCGGGCCCCTCGAAGAAGGGGTCAGCAGCACCAAAATAGGTACCACCATAGGGGAAGCGAGTGTGATCCCACTCATAGAAATACTGTGCAGAAACGGAGAGTGCATTGGTCAACTGCGCTTTGGCAGATACCTGACCAATCGGCAAAAAGACCTCCTTGGTCTCAATCCCTGGACTGGTTACCGCCTTAACCGCGTCGGTAGGAGCCTGCGAATAGGAAATCGCGTGAGCACCAAACAGCAGGCCCTCCCCCCAATACAGGGTGTGCCGACCGACCTTCACGTTCACCGGTACCTGCCCGACATCAAAGTTAGCCCACACGAAGGCATCGAGAATTTCGCCAGAAGGGCCATAGACGTAACGCTCTACTTCGGAGCTGTATTTATCATTGTTATAGCTGGTGGAATAACCAGGCACATTGCTATCGACCGAACGGTCACTGTAGGCATCGTCATACCAGCCGGCGGCACTGACCCTCGCACCAAAGTGCCACTTGTAGGCCAAGTCAACCTCTGTCAGCAGGTCAAGACGATTGGTGACGATATCCCCACGGTCAAATTTGCCATCAGACTCGTCGAAATTAGGGTTGTTCATGATCGCGCTGTCCTGGCTTTCCGCCCGGATGCCGAGGTTGTAGCGAACAGTGTTATCCCAACGCATCCGAATATCTGGGTTACCCAGATCTATCTGCATCGCAGAGGCGCTGCCACTGGCGATCAGAACGGCAATAGCCAAGGCGCTGCGCGCCGCATTCATGTGACCAGTATTGTCGATAGTGTTCATCATTATTCCTTTTGTTTTTATTTTCAGTGACTTATAGAAATCATCCGATTACTGGCCTGACGTAACACTCTGACAAAGCCGCCTAAAAACAGTGACATTCGCCTAGCGCCTCTAAACCAGCGTCTCGCCATCCTAGCGGAGCGCTCCAGATAATTCCATATCAAGATTTAAATTCTACATACAGATTTTAAATCCAGCGCGCTGTCACTTTGCTCAGAGCTGTTACCGGGCACCGCCGCGTGCCCGTCCTTTTGGTTGCGAACCGTATACAGCCAGAATTAAACATAATTTTATACTTTGTTCAATTTATGATTTACTTTTTGTAATACCCTTATCAGCAAAATCGGCAAAAAAGTCGTTTATGCCTTGTAGAACGGGCTATAGCACTAGTTACAGATGAAGCATTCTGAAAACAAAATAACCGAGGAAAATGTATGAATATCGACTTAAAGGGCAAGCGTGTCATCGTGACTGGTGCGTCACGCGGCATTGGAAGAGCGATAGCTACCGCCTTCGCCAACGATGGGGCGAAGGTAGCCATCTGCTCGCGCAATTTCGCAGACATCGCAAAGGTGGGAGAAGCTCTAGCCGAGCGCGCGGACGCAGTCATAGCACGTGCCGTTGACGTTACTGACAGTCATAACGTGCGTACCTTTGTTGCCGAGGTAGCCGAAGCCTGGGGCGGCGTTGACGTACTGGTCAACAACGCCGGCCAAGGGAAAGGCGGCGACCTGGATACCCTCACACCCGAGGACATTCTTGAACACGCTAACGTGCTGCAAATGGGCCACTTTAGATTCACCCAGGCGGTTGTGCCTCACATGCGCAAGCAGCGCTGGGGGCGCATTATAGAAATCAACGCATTGGCCGGGACCATACCTACTCCCGAAGGCATCCCATCGGTCATCAATAGAGCCTCCTGTATCGCCCTTTCACGCTCCCTAGGCATGTCGCTACCGAAAGACAACATTCTGGTTAACACATTGAATATGGGCTGGATCGACACTGGTCAATGGGACCGCCACTTCAAAGAAATGGGTGAAGGCGTTACTCGGCAGGAATTCGATGCCATGGTAATGAAAGTGGTTCCAGCGGGCCGTTACGGCAAGCCCGAGGACGTAACGGGGATGGTTCTGTTTCTGGCAAGCGAATACGCCAGTTTCATCAGCGGTGCATCGATCGACATCGCGGGAGGGATGGGCGGTCAAATAGCCTACTACCCCACACTCAAGCGCGACTTTGCAGAGAGCATTCGACAACGGCGCGAGATGCAGAGCAGCATTTAATGAATTCGCCAGGCTCCCTGCGACAGCGACTGTTCCTATGCCAGGCTCACTCACGAGCCACAGGCATGAATCATGAACTGTTGAAAAGCGCTGCCTGGCTCGCTCATTTCTCGGCCTTGCGCCCAAATCAAGCCCAACTCCATCGAGGGCACAGCGTCGTTCAAAGGACGCACCTCAATTTTGCGGCCCTCAAGCGACCAGGCTCGGTACAGCATGTCCGACAACACGGTCACACCAAACCCGTGCGCCACCAGACCACGCAAAGACTCCACGGAGGAGGTTCGAAATGCGATCTTAGGCTCCAGCCCCTGCGCTTGCCAATAGCGCTGAACCGACTCCTCCCCCTCATCGACGGTGGGCAGAATGTAGGCATGCTCAGCAACGTCCTTCAGGGTGATCGACGCCAGCCCCATGAGCGGATGGCCGGACGCCAGCCACAACTGACGACGCGAGCGTATCAGCACGCTGGCATCCAGACCGGACAAGTCGGTCGCGTTCGAAACAACCGTCAAACCTACATCAAGCTCTCCTTGTCTGACCGAGCTCTCGATACTGACCCTGTCCATGTCGATCAAATCGATTTCCACATCGGGGTAACTGCGCTTGAAGCGCGCAAGCAGGTTGGGCAGGAAGTAACCAAGCACCGTGTAGGAGGCGCCGACGCGAACAACACCGGATACCGAGTGACTCATGAAAAATGGCTCGCTGATCGCATCCTGCAGCGTATCCAGAATGTGGCGAGCATGCTGAAAGAACTTGTTTCCTTCCGCCGTCAGGTTTACTCCGTTCGGCAAGCGCTCGAAAAGTTTCACGCCCAGTCGCTGCTCCAGCTGCATCACTGCAGTGGTCACGGCGGACTGCGAAACATGAACTGCAGCAGCGGCCTGCGAGAACTGACCGGTCTCAGACGCCGCAACGAAATAGCGCAATTGGCGCATGGAAATATCGGACCTAGACATAAATTTTTCAGATACCTGGCAGCAATTTTTAACAATTTACGATACCAAACCCAATTCATATACTCCAGCCCATCGTGTATTGCGCGCGCTGCGATACCCAATATCAGAATAAAAAGGTGTGAGTAGCCATGGGCAAATCTATCTCGCTGGATGACAAGTACACAGAGAATAGCGGTCTGCAGTTGATGACTGGTATTCAAGCACTGGTTCGGCTTCCGCTAATGCAGAAGCAGCGCGATCAGGCCAACGGGCTGAACACTGCTGGCTTTATTTCCGGCTACCGCGGCTCCCCTCTCGGCGGCCTGGACCAAGCTTTATGGCGTGCACGTAAGTATCTGGAGAAAGGCAGCACTCACTTCCAACCTGGCGTCAACGAGGAGCTAGCCGCTACCGCCCTCTGGGGAACGCAGCAGGTAAACATCTTCGAAGGGGCAACCTACGACGGTGTTTTCGGCATGTGGTACGGAAAAGGTCCCGGTGTTGATCGCTCCGGTGATGTATTCCGACATGCAAACGCTGCCGGTACCTCGCAATTCGGTGGAGTGCTTGCAGTTGCCGGCGATGATCACGGTGCCCGCTCTTCATCACTCCCGCACCAGACCGAGCACATTTTCAAGGCAGTAATGATGCCCGTACTGGCACCTTCGGGGGTGCAGGAGTATCTGGACTACGGTATCCATGGCTGGGCCATGTCACGCTACTCCGGTTGCTGGGTAGCACTTAAGGCAGTAGCGGACACTGTAGAAAGCGCTGCCATTGTCGATATTGACCCCTTTCGTGTGGAAAGCGTAATTCCTGATTTCGACATCCCCGAGGGCGGCCTGAACATTCGTTGGCCAGACCCACCGCTTGCTCAAGAGCAGCGACTACTCGAACACAAACTTTACGCCGCGCTCGCCTATGCCAAGGCAAACCGCATTGACCGCGTGGTCATGGACTCGCCCAAGGCGCGTATCGGCATTATCACGGCGGGCAAATCCTACCTGGACGTTTGTCAGGCTCTGAACATGCTTGGTATTGACGATGCCAAAGCGCAGGAGATTGGCTTGCGCGTTTACAAGGTCGGTATGGTCTGGCCGCTTGAAGCTGATGGCGTCAGGCACTTTGCCGAAGGTCTCGAAGAAATTGTGGTGGTTGAAGAAAAGCGCCACATGATCGAGTACCAAATGAAGGAGGAACTCTACAACTGGCGGGAGGACGTACGTCCGCGCATCGTCGGCAAGTTTGACGACAAAGGTGAGTGGACTATGCCGCACACCGATTGGCTACTGCCGGCGATCAACGACCTGACACCAGCGCACATTGCTCGCGCGCTGGCCAAACGAATTCTTCGTCTGCATGCAGACACCTCCCTGCAACTGCATCTAGATGATCTAGAGGCGCAGCTCACCACCAAGAGCGTACTGGGCTCGTTGATGGACCGAGTGCCGCATTACTGCTCCGGCTGCCCGCACAATATTTCGACCAAGGTGCCCGAAGGCAGTCGCGCCCTTGCCGGTATCGGCTGCCACTACATGGCTGCTTGGATCTACCCCCAAACCCAGACTTTCAGCCAGATGGGTGGCGAGGGTGTCGCCTGGATTGGGCAGGCCCCCTTCACCAAGACCAAACACGTGTTTGCCAACCTTGGGGATGGCACCTATTTTCACTCCGGTACCTTAGCGATTCGCGCTGCGGTTGCAGCGAATGTGCCGATTACCTACAAGATTCTTTACAACGATGCTGTTGCCATGACCGGCGGCCAGCCCGTGGACGGCACTCTGACAGTACCGCAAATCTCTCAGCAACTCGCTGCGGAGGGTGTCAAGCGCATTGCTGTGGTGACTGACGAGCCCGAGAAGTACAAAGCAATTCAAGGACTCGCTCCCGGCGTACCGGTGTTGCACCGAGAGAAAATGGAGGAGCTGCAGACTCAACTTCGAGAGTATCCCGGCGTCTCAGCCATCATTTACGATCAGACCTGCGCGGCCGAAAAGCGCAGACGCCGCAAGCGGGGGCAGTTTCCCGATCCAGCACGGCGGGTGATGATCAACCAGGCAGTTTGCGAAGGCTGTGGCGACTGCAGTAGTAAGTCGAACTGCATGTCCGTGGTGACGGTGAATACCGAGTTTGGTCAGAAACGCAGTATTGACCAGTCATCATGCAACAAGGATTTTTCATGCCTCTCCGGCTTCTGCCCAAGCTTCGTCACCATCGAAGGTGGCTCGCTACGTAAAGCCAAAGCGCTTACCGACCAAGCGGTTGACGAATGGAATCTGACCACGCCTAACACAGTGGCGCTCGATCAGCCTTACAGCATTCTAGTGACCGGCGTAGGTGGTACCGGTGTTGTAACAATTGGTGCCCTGCTCGGCATGGCCGCCTTCATGGAGAACAAAGGTACGCTCAACCTAGACATGGCCGGCATGGCCCAGAAAGGTGGTGCGGTCTGGTCGCATATCCGCATCGCAGCTGACCAGTCCCAACTGCATGCACCGCGTATAGCCGAAGGAGAAACCAGCTTGCTGCTCGGCTGCGACCTGGTGGTAAGTGCCAATCACGAGACCCTGGCCAAGTTGCGGCATGGGCACACTCATGCGTTGGTCAACTCGGAAGAAAGCATCACCAGCGAGTTTGTTCGTACTTTCGCAATGCAAGCTGAGAGTGGCGATCTGAAGGCGCACCCTGACCCCAAATTTCGCACACAAGGCATGTCTGCACAAATTGCAGAAGCTGTCGGCAACGACCACGCCATTTTCGTGGATGCCAGCAAAATAGCCACGGCGCTGATGGGCGACTCCATCGCGACCAATACCTTCATGCTCGGTTTTGCCTATCAGAAAGGCTGGTTGCCGGTTGGCGCTGAAGCGCTGATAGCCGCTATTGAACTGAATGGCACGGCCGTCGAGTTCAACCTCAAGGCCTTCACCTGGGGGCGCCGTACTGCGGTCGATCCCCTGCGCGTTCAAGGAATGATCGACAGCCAGGGCAAGCGCCCAGCCGAGGCGTTGTCACAGACTATTGAAGAGGTTATTCATAAACGCGTCGCTGCCCTCACCGAGTATCAGGATGCCAATCTCGCAGCACGCTATCGTGCCCGAGTGCAACAATTCCAGAGCGCTGAATCGGCCATTTCTGGTAATACCGGCGCCTTGGCTGATGCCGTCGCCCGCAACTACTACAAAGTATTGGCAATCAAGGATGAGTATGAAGTAGCTCGTCTTTATACCAATGGCGACTTCATCAAAAAAGTACAGGACAGTTTTGAGGGTGACTACAAACTCAAGTTTCACCTGGCGCCACCTGTGCTCAATAGTGCCAAGCCGGGGAAAGAACCTAAAAAGCGCAGCTACGGCCCATGGATGCTAACTGGTTTTAAACTCCTCGCTCGGATGAAGTTCCTCCGCAATTCGGTTCTGGATCCATTTGGCTACACCGCAGAACGCAAGCTCGAGCGGCAATGGCTGGAAAGCTACGAACAGCTTCTCGATCAAATCTTGGAATCACTCGACAGCGACAAGTTGCCGATTGCCATCCAGCTCGCGAGCCTTCCCGACATCGTACGCGGCTACGGCCCTGTGAAAGAGCGCTTCCTAGCGCAGGCCGAAAAACAACGCGAGAACCTTCTAAAACAATGGCGAGGAGAGCACCAAGCGCTATTCCGTGACGCCACGACACAAGAGCCAGCAGAGCGCATCAACGTCACTCAGCTGTAACGCCAATAACAAAAGGAGATAAACGTATGAGTGCAATACCTGGATTGGACTTTTTCCTCGGCGAAGAAATAGACATGCTGCGCGAATCAGTCGCTGGTTTTGCTGGCAAGGAAATCGCGCCCCGTGCGGCCGAGGCAGACCGCACTGATGAGTTCCCCATGGATTTGTGGCGCAAGTTCGGCGACATGGGGCTGCTAGGCCTAACCGTGGCCGAAGAGTACGGTGGCTCCGGAATGGGCTACCTCGCACACATGATTGCCATGGAAGAAATTTCCCGGGCGGCTGGTGGTATCGGACTGTCCTATGGTGCTCACTCAAACCTCTGCGTAAACCAGATCCACCGCAATGGTAGCGAAGCACAAAAAGCCAAGTTTCTACCCAAGCTGGTATCGGGGGAGCATATCGGCGCTTTGGCAATGAGCGAGCCAAACGCCGGTTCTGACGTCGTCAGTATGAAGCTGCGTGCCGACAAGCAGGGCGACCGCTACATCCTCAACGGCACCAAGATGTGGATCACCAACGGTCCAGACTGCGACGTCCTGGTGGTCTACGCCAAAACTGATGTTGCTGCCGGCGCCAAGGGCATGACGGCCTTCATCCTCGAAACGGACACTCCCGGTTTCTCCGTTGCGCAGAAGCTGGACAAGCTTGGCATGCGCGGATCACACACCGGCGAACTGGTTTTCGACAATGTTGAAGTTCCGGAAGAGAACATTCTGGGCGGCGTTGGTGAAGGTGCCCGTGTACTCATGAGTGGCCTTGACTACGAGCGCGCGGTACTCAGCGGTGGCCCACTGGGCCTGATGCAAGCAGCGATGGACATCGTCACGCCTTACATCCACGACCGAAAACAGTTCGGTCAAAGCATCGGCGAGTTTCAGCTCATTCAGGGCAAGGTTGCAGATATGTATACCACCCTGCAAGCCTGCCGCGCCTATCAGTACAGCGTCGGCAAGCACCTAGACGCCATGGGCAGTGGACATGTGCGGCAGGTGCGCAAGGACTGTGCCGGGGTGATCCTGTATACCGCCGAAAAAGCGACCTGGATGGCTGGCGAGGCAATCCAGATTCTTGGCGGTAACGGCTATATCAACGAATACCCGGCAGGTCGCCTGTGGCGTGACGCCAAACTCTATGAAATCGGTGCCGGTACCAGCGAGGTCCGCCGTATGTTGATTGGCCGGGAGCTGTTCAATGAAACACGTTAAACAGGTACGCGTCCCGACCTTCAGAAGCCAGCTTGCAACCCAAGGAGCGCCGGCATGAGTTCACTTAAAAGCCAGGTCAATACTCGCTCGCCGGAGTTCAGCACCAATGTGGCAGCGATGCAGGAGCTCGTGGGTAATCTTCGAGAGTTGCTAGGAAAAGTAGCAGAAGGCGGTGGCCCAGCGGCTCAAGCTCGGCATCTTTCTCGCGGCAAGCTGCTACCCAGGCAGCGCGTTGACGCCCTACTGGACCAAGGCTCACCATTTCTCGAAATCGGTCAGCTAGCCGCCCATGAGGTCTACAGCGAACAGGTGCCGGCAGCAGGGATAATTGCAGGCATTGGTCGGGTTGAAGGGGTTGAGTGCATGATCGTCGCCAACGACGCGACCGTGAAAGGCGGCTCCTACTACCCCCTTAGCGTAAAGAAACACCTAAGAGCACAGGCCATAGCACAACAAAACCGCCTCCCCTGCATTTATCTGGTCGACTCGGGCGGCGCCAACCTCCCGCGCCAGGATGAGGTATTTCCTGATCGTGAGCACTTCGGCCGCATCTTTTTCAACCAAGCCAACATGAGTGCCCAAGGCATTCCCCAGATCGCTGTGGTCATGGGGTCATGCACGGCAGGTGGAGCATACGTACCAGCGATGGCAGATGAGGCCATCATGGTGAGAGAGCAAGCAACCATCTTTCTTGCCGGCCCGCCTCTGGTCAGGGCAGCCACTGGCGAAGTGGTCAGTGCCGAAGACCTTGGCGGAGCCGATGTCCATTGCAAAACCTCGGGAGTGGCCGACCACTACGCGGAAAATGACGAACATGCGCTAGCACTGGCCCGGCGCAGTATCGCCAACCTTAACTGGCGCAAACAGGGCCAACTAAACCTCCGCGAGTCGGTGGCGCCACGTTATGCCGCGAGTGACTTGTACGGCATCATTCCTGCCGACCCGAAGCAGCCGTTTGATGTGCGCGAAATCATCGCGCGACTAGTTGACGACAGCGCTTTCGATGAATTCAAAGCCCTCTACGGAACAACCCTGGTGTGCGGCTTCGCCCACTTGCATGGGCATCCTGTCGCGATTCTGGCCAATAACGGCATCCTGTTTGCCGAGTCTGCGCAAAAAGGCGCGCACTTCATTGAACTTGCCTGTCAGCGAGGTATTCCTCTGCTGTTTCTGCAGAATATAACTGGCTTCATGGTAGGCCAAAAATATGAAGCTGGAGGCATTGCCAAGCACGGCGCCAAACTGGTGACTGCTGTGGCCTGTGCGCAGGTTCCAAAGTTCACGGTGATCATCGGTGGAAGCTTCGGCGCCGGCAACTACGGCATGTGCGGCCGTGCGTACGACCCCCGCTTCCTTTGGATGTGGCCAAACGCGCGTATTTCGGTCATGGGCGGCGAGCAAGCTGCAGGCGTTCTGGTCCAGGTCAAGCAAGAGCAGGCGGAGCGCAGCGGCGAAACCTTCAGCGCCGAGCAAGCCAATCACCTGCGCAAACCCATCCTCGAGCAGTACGAAGAGCAGGGCCACCCCTACTACTCAAGTGCCCGCCTATGGGATGACGGAGTCATCGACCCAGCGCAAACGCGCGACATTCTCGGCTTGGCAATTTCCGCAGCATTGAATGCGCCAATCAACCAGACACGCTTCGGCGTGTTCCGGATGTGAGACCAGCCATGCCAACGGAGGAGCCAATAAGCGTGAGTGCATTTAACACCCTAGAACTTGAGATCAACGCAGGCGGCATAGCTACCGTGTGGCTAAACCGCCCCGAAAAGAACAACGCGTTCAACGCTGAAATGATCGCCGAGCTTCTGAGGGCACTTAGCGAGATTCAGATGAACGACGAACTGCGCTTCTTGATTTTGCGCGGCCGCGGCAAACATTTCTCTGCAGGTGCAGACCTTTCATGGATGCAGGCCTGCGCGCAATTGGACTACGACGCTAACCTCAATGACGCCCGCGAGCTGAGCAAACTGATGGCCAGTCTGGCCCAGCTTAAAGTTCCAACCTTGGCCGTGGTGCAGGGTGCAGCCTTCGGGGGCGCGCTGGGCCTGATCAGTTGTTGCGATATCGCCATTGGCACCGAAGACAGCCTGTTCAGCTTGTCCGAAGTGCGCATAGGTTTATTGCCGGCCGTCATAAGCCCCTATGTTGCCCAGGCGATTGGGCCACGCGCCGCCAGGCGTTACGCCCTTACGGCTGAGCGCTTTGATGGCAAGCGCGCTCAGCAGCTGGGCTTGTTGGCAGAGGCCTATCCCGCAGCTGATCTGGAAAGCGAGTTGCATGGGTGGGTTGCCAACCTGCTACTCAACAGCCCGCAAGCGATGCGCGCCACCAAGGCGCTAATGCAGCAGGTAAAGCACGGCGATCTAACGCCCGATCTGCGCAGCTACACCGAGTCGGCAATAGCCAGTATTCGCGTCAGCAAAGAGGGTCAGGAGGGACTTTCGGCCTTCCTCGACAAACGCAAGCCACAGTGGCTGCTGACCTGACTGCGCTGCCCGAGGCAAACCAAGCAATCATGTGGATAGAAGAACAATGATCAATACTCTGCTAATCGCCAACCGAGGAGAAATCGCCTGTCGCATCATGCGGACAGCTCAGCGGCTGGGCATCAAAACGGTTGCCGTACACAGCGACATCGACCAGCACGCATCACACGCCAAGCTCGCCGACATCGCAGTCAACCTGGGCGGAACCAAACCCGCAGACAGCTATCTGCGTGCCGACCGCATCATTCAGGCCGCCAAGGCCAGTGGCGCGCAAGCAATCCACCCAGGCTACGGTTTTCTTTCTGAGAACGCTGACTTCGCTCGTTCTATTGAAGCTAGTGGCCTGATTTTTGTCGGCCCACCCGCCTCGGCGATTGATGCTATGGGCAGCAAGTCCGCCGCCAAGGCCTTGATGGAAAAAGCCGGAGTACCACTGGTACCCGGTTACCATGGCGACGATCAGCAACTCGATACTTTCCGGGCTGCATCTCAGGAAATTGGCTACCCGGTACTATTGAAAGCCACCGCCGGCGGGGGTGGCAAAGGTATGAAGGTCGTTGAAAGCGAACGAGATCTGGCAGATGCGCTGGCCTCCGCTCAACGCGAAGCCCAGTCTTCCTTCGGCGACGCCCGCATGCTGGTGGAAAAGTACGTACTGCAACCCCGCCACGTCGAAATTCAGGTTTTCGCAGACCAGCACGGTAATGCCGTTTACCTGCATGAACGCGATTGTTCCATTCAAAGACGGCATCAGAAGGTGGTTGAAGAGGCGCCCGCACCAGGACTGTCGGAACAACTGCGTAAAGCGATGGGCGAAGCAGCAGTCAAGGCCGCACAGGCTATCGGCTACGTCGGCGCTGGTACCGTGGAGTTTTTGCTGGATGCACGTGGCGAGTTTTTCTTTATGGAGATGAACACCCGCCTGCAGGTAGAGCACCCGGTTACCGAAGCCATTACCGGTCAGGATCTTGTAGCTTGGCAACTGCGCGTCGCTCAAGGCGAGCCACTGCCAATGACTCAAGAGCAAATTCCACTACACGGCCACGCCATTGAAGTTCGGCTGTACGCCGAAGACCCTGATCAGGATTTTCTACCTGCCAGCGGCACCCTCACCCTTTATCGTGAACCGAGTACCGGCCGTGGCCGCAGAGTCGATAGCGGCGTCAGTGAAGGCGATAGCATCTCTCCTTTTTATGACCCAATGCTCGCGAAGTTAGTTGCTTGGGGCGAGACCCGTGAGCAGGCGCGTCTCGAGTTGCTGGATATGTTGCGCAATACCTCAGTAGCCGGGGTAAAAACCAACCTGCGCTTTCTGGAAAAAATCTTAGCCCATCCGGCCTTCGCCGCGCAGGAGCTGGATACCGGATTCATTGTAAAACACACTGCGCAGCTACTGCCCAAGCCTGCAGAGTTGGACAGTAGCTTCTGGTACCTAGCAGCCAAAGCTTGGTTGCTTACCCGCCCAGCGGGTGACGACTGCCCGACACCTCCCGCCCTTTGGCAAAAACTGCCTGGCTGGCGCGCAGGCTTGCCAACGCAAAGTCGGCTACATTTGCGCTGCGCCGAGTTAGATCAGGTTTTCTCTAGCGTTAGCCTCAACAACGCCAGCTATTGTCCCAACAGTGAGCTACTGACGATTGATGAAGGAACGCAGAAGGTTCGCTACCGTGCGGTGCGCAAAGGTGCAGACCTTTACCTCAACTGGCATGGCGTTTGGCAACAGATCAACACCTATGACCCAATCGAGGAAGCCGGTCACGCTCAGCAAAGTGCGGGCGGCCTACAAGCGCCTATGAACGGCAGCGTGGTTCGAGTAATGGCGACAGTTGGGCAGCAAGTGGAAGCAGGCGCGCCGTTGCTAGTTCTTGAAGCAATGAAGATGGAGCACAGTATCCGTGCCCCAACTAACGGGCGGGTAAAAGCTGTGTTTTGCGGTGAGGGCGATCTGATCTCGGAAGGCACCATGCTGGTGGAGATGGAGGAGTCGGAATGAGACTACCTGCTAAGGTCAAGCTGGTGGAGGTAGGCCCCCGCGATGGTCTGCAGAATGAGTCTCACCCGGTCAGCAGCGCTGACCGCATCCGACTGATCAACGACCTTGGTGCTGCCGGCCTACCCGTGATCGAAGTCGGCAGTTTTGTATCGCCAAAGTGGGTACCCCAGATGGCGGGATCAGAGCAGGTTTTCGCCGGAATCAACCGTTATGCAGGCACTACCTACACCGCGTTAACACCCAATATGAAAGGCTTTGAACAGGCGCTGGCTGCTGGCGCTCAAGAGGTAGCAGTGTTTGCTGCTGCATCCGAGGGCTTCTCACAGAAAAACATCAACTGCTCAATCAGCGAAAGTCTCCAACGATTCGAGCCTGTCCTTGCCGCAGCAGCGCAAGCCGGCATTCGCGTGCGTGGATATGTTTCCTGTGTGCTCGGCTGTCCTTACGACGGAGACGTGCCAGCTTCACAAGTGGCAGCAGTGGCTCGTGAGCTTTATACCATGGGCTGCTATGAAGTTTCCCTGGGCGACACCATTGGCACCGGCACCCCTGGCGCCACCCGCAAGCTGATTGCCAGCGTATCCAAGGCGGTGCCCAATTCTGCGCTCGCTGGCCATTTCCACGACACCTACGGCCAAGCTCTGGCGAATATCTACGCCAGCCTGCTTGAGGGTGTGCAGGTATTCGACAGTTCGGTAGCGGGCCTAGGCGGTTGCCCCTATGCCGAGGGTGCGACCGGAAATGTTGCCAGTGAAGACGTCTTGTACCTCTTGAATGGCCTTGGGATTGAAACAGGTGTGGATCTCGGCTCCTTGATAGAAGCCGGCAATCGGATTAGCGAGACTCTGAAACGCCCCAATGGATCAAGGGTTGCCAGGGCGAAAAACAAGCAACACGCATAGCGCAATTTCAAGTTTCAACGGCACGAGGAGTAGCGACAACAATGAACAAAATTTATCCCAATGCCCATCACGCCCTAGAGGGGCTGATAGACGATGGAATGACCTTGGCAGTTGGCGGGTTTGGCCTCTGCGGCATACCGGAGGCACTCATTGAAGCCTTGCGCGATTCCGGCAAGAAAGACCTTACCGTCATTAGTAACAACGCTGGTGTAGACGGCTTTGGCTTGGGCCTGCTACTTGAAACGCGCCAGATTCGCAAAATGGTTTCGTCCTACGTTGGCGAGAACAAGGAGTTTGAGCGTCAGTACCTTTCTAAGGAACTTGAGCTTGAGTTCACACCACAAGGTACCTTGGCTGAAAAGTTGCGCGCCGGAGGTGCTGGCATACCAGCCTTTTACACAAAGACTGGCTACGGCACGCTCATCGCTGAAGGCAAGGAAACTCGTCAGTTCAACGGAGAGTGGTATGTCATGGAGACCTCACTGACCGCAGACGTTGCACTGATCAAGGCCTGGAAAGCCGATAAGTCGGGCAACCTTGTATTTAGAAAAACCGCTCGCAATTTCAACCCACTTGCCGCGACTGCCGGCAAAGTGTGCATCGTTGAGGTAGAAGAAATTGTTGAAATTGGCGAACTGGACGCCGACCAAATTCACCTTCCAGGTATCTACGTCCAGCGCATGGTATTGAATACCTCACCCGAAAAACGCATCGAAAAACGCACTACACGGAGCGCCTGATCATGGCTTGGACACGTGAACAAATGGCACAGCGCGCTGCGCAAGAACTGTCAGATGGCTTCTATGTCAACCTGGGTATTGGCTTGCCAACGCTGGTCGCCAACTACATTCCCACAGGTATGGACGTTTGGCTACAAAGTGAAAATGGTCTACTCGGCATTGGCCCCTTCCCTCTGGAGAACGAGGTAGATCCGGACCTGATCAACGCGGGCAAGCAAACGGTCACCAGCTTGCCGGGCAGCAGCTTCTTCGACAACGCAGAATCCTTTGCAATGATTCGGGGTGGGCACATCAACCTAGCCATCCTTGGCGCGATGCAGGTATCGCAGCAAGGCGATCTTGCCAACTGGATGATTCCCGGCAAGATGGTCAAGGGCATGGGCGGCGCCATGGACCTGGTCGCTGGCGTCAAACGTGTTGTGGTGCTCATGGAACATTGCGCAAAAGACGGGAGCCCTAAGATCCTCGAGAACTGTGACCTTCCCCTTACCGGGTTGGGCGTGGTCAATCGGATCATTACCGACCTTGCTGTCTTGGACATCACAGAGACGGGAGTGGAGCTTGTAGAGCTTGCGCCGGATATATCAATAGAGCATCTACAAAACGTTACCGGCTGCGCTCTTCAGGTAGACCGTTTCCAAAGCAAATACTGACCTGCGCTGACAGGTAATCCGGATTTGCCTTGCTGCTGCCCCCTTGCTGCGAGGCAAATGCTGCCCGTTGGAACATTTACGTGGCTCAACCTTCGGGAGGCCACGTTTTTTTTGGAGAATCAACATGCATGAGGTTGTAATCGTTGCTGCCAAACGTACCGCTATTGGCAGCTTTCAAGGATCACTGGCGAATATCTCCGCAGTGGAACTGGGCAGCACTGTCATTCGCGCCTTGCTCAGCACAAGTGGCGTTGATGCTGCCGACATTGACGAGGTCATCATGGGACAAGTGCTCAGTGCCGGATGCGGACAGAATCCCGCTCGTCAGTCGGCCATTAACGCAGGGCTGCCGTTTTCAACGCCAGCAATGACGCTGAATAAACTATGCGGTTCCGGCTTGAAAGCGGTGCATATGGCGGTGCAAGCGATTCGCTGCGGCGATGCAGCAGCCGTCATTGCAGGCGGCATGGAAAACATGAGCCTGGCGCCCTATGTGCTACCCAAGGCCCGCACCGGCTTGCGGATGGGCCATGCCGAACTACAAGACAGCCTACTCAAAGACGGTTTGATTGATGCCTTTAATGACTACCACATGGGCATCACTGCGGAAAACCTAGCTGACCAGTACCAACTGAGCCGGGCGGACCAGGATGCCTACGCACTGATATCCCAGCAGCGCGCTGCTGCGGCTATCAAGGCGGGGCGCTTCAAGAGTGAGATTGCCCCCGTACCAATCCCTCAACGCAAAGGCGACCCTATTCTCTTTGAAATCGATGAGCAGCCCCGCTCAGCAACCACTGCGGACAGCCTTGCCGGGTTGCGTCCTGCCTTCAAAAAAGAAGGCAGCGTAACGGCAGGCAATGCCTCGACCCTCAATGACGGTGCGGCAGCTGTGCTACTGATGTCTGCCGAGCGCGCAGAAGCATTGGGGCTGCCTGTTCTGGCCCGAGTCAAAGGCTATGCTAGTGCCGGCGTGGATCCGGCGATCATGGGCATTGGACCGGTACCGGCCAGCAAACGCTGTTTAGCGAAAGCCGGCTGGACCCTTGACCAACTGGACCTGATTGAAGCCAACGAGGCTTTCGCCGCCCAGTGCCTCTCGGTAGGCAAGGAGCTGCAGTGGGATATCGACAAGGTCAATGTGAACGGTGGCGCTATCGCCTTAGGGCATCCGATCGGCGCATCGGGCTGTCGAGTGCTAGTAACGCTGCTGCATGAAATGGCGCTACGGGGCGCCAAGAAAGGGCTGGCCACCTTGTGCATAGGTGGTGGCCAGGGAGTGGCACTAGCCGTAGAGCGCGACTAGATAAAAGTCCCGCTATGCTCCGCTGGAGGCCAGCGGAGCATCACCTTGGGACGGCTCCACCCTAATAGGGATGTACTTCGACACCGGCGTACTGCTCCCAACACCGCAACTATCCAACGGCACCAAGGGGTTCACTTCCGGGTAGTAGGCCGCTGCCTGTCCTGGAGGAATATCGTATGGCAGTACTCGAAAACCTCGCACGCGCCTTTCGACGCCATCATTCCAGATCGACACTATGTCGACTTTGGCACCAGCAATTAAACCTAGTCTATCGATGTCGTGTTGGTTGATGAAAACAATCTCTCGCTGCCCCGTCACGCCTCGGTAGCGATCATCGAGCCCGTAAATAGTGGTGTTATATTGATCGTGCGAGCGCAGGCTCTGCAAGACCAGGTCATGTTTCTGACCGGACGACCTGACCGCTTCCGGTAGCAAATCTGCTGGCAAGTCACTGGCAATGAACCTCGCCTTACCGCTATCCGTGCGCCAACAACGTGTTGCCGCCGTATTAGTAAGGTGGAACCCACCCGGGTTTTGGAGCCGCTGCTCAAAATGCTCGAAGCCTGGAACACAGGCGCCAATCGCTGCACGGATAGTCCGATAGTCGTCCCGCATGGCTTGCCAATCAACAATGTGATCACCGACTGTTGCTCTCGCCATTCCAGCAATAATCCATGGTTCAGACTTCATACCCTCAGAGAGCGGCTCTAGCTGGCCAAAAGATGCATGCACCATGCTGAACGAGTCTTCCACGGTAACGCATTGGTGGCCGGAGGCTTGACGGTCAATATCCGTTCGGCCCAGGCACGGCAAGATCAGCGCATCATTGCTCACCATTAAATGGCTGCGGTTGAGCTTGGTACTAATCTGTACATTAAGCGCGCAGCGGGACAAAGCGGCATGAGTCACCTTGCTGTCCGGTGTTGCCTGGGCAAAATTCCCACCCAACCCGATAAAGACTTTTGCCCTCCCCTCCAGCATCGCCTTGATTGCTTCTACTGTGTTATGGCCTGGCTTGCGCGGAGGGCTGAAACCAAAGTATGTCTGCAAGCGATCCAAAAACGCAGGGCTAGGTCGCTCATCGATGCCCATTGTTCTATCGCCTTGCACGTTACTGTGGCCCCGAACAGGACACACGCCGGAACCAGCGCGGCCAATGTTTCCTCGCAATAGCTGCAGGTTCACAATTTCCTGGATTGTCGCTACACCGTGATGGTGTTGGGTTATTCCCATTGCCCAGCAGAAAATAGCGTTTCCGGCATCGCAAAAAAGCCGCGCCGCCTGCTCTATCTCGTCTAGGCGGAGACCGGATTGAGCAACTACATCAGCCCAATCAGTTGTATCCAGCACGGCGATATAATCCTGAAAGCCACTGGTCTGAGAAAGTATGAACGCCTCATCAAATACACCCTCCAGACGATACCGCTGAGCTTCACGCTGCCACTGCAGCATGTACTTGGCCATCCCGCGCAGTACCGAGAGATCACCACCCAGAGCTGGCCGAAAATAAGCGGTGTGCATCGCGTCGGCGCTATTACTCAGCATTTTCGCCATGCTTTGCGGATGCTGAAAGCGTTCTAGCCCGCGCTCTTTCAGCGGATTGAAGCAAACCACCTGTGCTCCGCGGCGTACTGCATCGCGTAAGGGCTCTAGCATTCTTGGATGGTTGGTTCCCGGATTCTGGCCCAGCACAAAAATTGCGTCAGCTTGCTCAAAGTCGGTAAAGGTGACCGTGCCTTTGCCGGTGCCAAGACTCGCCCCCAAGGCAACTCCACTCGCCTCATGACACATGTTGGAGCAGTCAGGAAAGTTGTTGGTACCAAATATGCGAACGAATAACTGATATAGGAAAGCCGCCTCATTACTGGCGCGCCCAGAGGTATAAAACTCTGCCTCGCTTGGTGAATCCAAGGCGTTCAGATGCTGCCCGATAAGCGCAAAGGCATCGTCCCAACTGATAGGCACATAATGATCGCTATCTCGGTCATAGCGCATCGGCTCGGTCAACCGACCTTGATACTCTAACCAGTAATCTGTTTGCCGGCGCAGTTGCGCAACACTATGCCGTGCAAAGAAATCAGCATCAACTTTTCGGGAGGTTGCCTCCCAGTTCACAGCCTTGGCGCCATTCTCACAAAACTTCACTCGTCCCGTGCCGGGCTCTTCTCCCCAGGCGCACCCTGGACAATCAAAACCTCCGTGCTGATTAGTCTTCAACAGCGCACGAATATTCTTGACTGGTTGACTACTGCCCAGCCATGCACTGGTAACGCTGCGCAACGCCCCCCAACCTGCCGCCGGTCCCGTATAACGTTTAAATTTTTCCCGGCCGGCTTTTGGCGTACTCATACTGGCTCCGGACTATAGACTCTGGGGGCGCTGGAACGCGGTATGTGCACAAGGTTCAAATTGCAGTAGCGAGCCCAGGAAACACTAATGTCGGTTGGAGCTGACAAGGTGGCAAGAGTAGAAAACCCTGCGCGCACCGCCTTCTGTATCAGTTCAAGGCTGCAGCGACTGGTGACCACCACAAAACCATTGTTTGGAAGGAGCTGATCGTTTATCAGCGCGCCAATCAACTTGTCCATAGCGTTGTGCCGCCCCACATCCTCACGACACAGCGTGATCTCGCCCCTCTCATCCACATATATCGCGGCGTGCAACGCACCAGTCTGTTTGGCCAGTAATTGGTGGCTGGCCAGACAAGAACGTAACTTGCTCAGGTGCTGCGCTGGAGGTAACGCTCGTGCGGGATGAGCCGGCAAGTCCGGTAGCGCGTTGGCAAGTGACTCTACACCACACAGGCCGCAGCCGGTCGACCCTGCCTGCGTCCTGCGTAGCTGCTTGATCTTGGTGAAAGCGCGCTGACTTACACTTATCTGCAACTGAATACCAACAAGGCCCTGGGTAATCTCTATACCGTAGATACAAGCGGCATCCGTTATCAAGCCGCTGCCAATGCTATAACCGATCGCCAAGTCTTCAAGGTCAAAAGGGCTTGCCATCATGACAGCCTGACTGATGCCGTTATAGACGAAAGCAACAGGCACCTCTTCAGGTAAAAAAACCGAGGCAATCCCTTTTTGACCACCTAGTTCAGTGTACGAATGAAGCTGCGGATGGGCTGTTTGAAAACCTGATTGGTTATTGGATGAATAATGCAAGGGGGCACCTCTAGCTCAATACGAGCATGACGGGACTCTTAATCATTCTTTTGACAGAATTGAAATCTTATTTCAGAATGATAACCCATTACAGAACACACAAACACCCTGAAAAGCAAAAGCTATTGCCTCGTGTTTTAGACCCACGGTTACAGCCAAGCTATCGCTCCAAGGAAAACAATCATGAAAGCAGCTGTTATTAATGAACGCGGCGCACTGCCCGTCATTCAAGACTTCACAGAGCCTGCACCACAAGAAGGCTCTGTACTTATCAGTGTAGACACTGCCGGCCTGGGCGGCTGGGATGTGCTTGGCGCCTACCGCTTGGGTGTTGAGTACCCCTGCGTCATTCGAGGCGAAGGTGTTGGCCGTAACGCTGAAGGCACGCGCGTTTACTTTGGCGAACGGTCGGTATTACCTTTTGGTGCTTGGGCGGAAAAAACTCTGGTTCCAGCAGAAGAAGTTTGGGAGGTACCCGACCACATCGATGACCGTACCGCTATCACCATGGGCATAGCGGCCACAGGCGCCCTCGTTCCTCTCGAAACGGCGAACATCAAACCGGGTGAGACCGTTCTAATACTTGGCGGGACAGGAACGCTGGGGCAGATAGCTCTGCAACTTGCGCGTTACCTCGGCGCAGGAAAAGTGGTTGCTGCCGGACGCAGCGCCGAAGCTCTAGCAAGACTCACCGAGCGAGGCATTGCTGATAGCGTCGTCTGCCTTAAAGGCGATGAAAGCGATGTACAAGCTCTGAAGAGCGAGGCCGGTGAAGGCTACGACGTAGTCTTGGATTTAGTATGTGGCCAGCCATTACTTTACGCATTAAAGGCCTGTCGCTGGGGCGCACGAATAATGACGATAGGAACAGGTGCCGGACGCCAGATCAATTTGGATATCGCTGACCTGTTATTCAAAACCCTGTCATGCATCGGCACCGGGCAAAGGCCGCCTGCAGACCGCCAGAAAATTTGGCAACGGCTGCTGAAAATCTCTCAAGAGCAAAGCATCACCGTGGACTACTCGGAGTTTTCTTTCTCCGATACGTCAGAAGCTTGGCAAGCTCAGCAGAACGGCCCCCACGCAAAAATTTACGCGAAGCTCAATTAGCCTGTTTTCTCATCTCGAACTGACAACCCTTTCTCCTAGGGAGTAATCGCTTCGCAGCGTGCGCTCCCTTTTTTTAAAAAAGGGTAGAACCGCCTCTAGCTCGATTTCCTACAGAATTCGGCAGCTTAGGCATCTAATCAAAATGTTGTTTGAACGGTGATTACTCACGGTTCATGCAGAATGCGACGCTATATACGCTCTTCAATATTTTCCGATCCATCGTCGACGAAGAAACATTGGGGGAGGCCACTGTCGGTCTGCCATGGCCACCGACTGCGACCCACTTTCGGCCAGTTTCTGAGGAACCCTGGTGTACACAACATGGCAGCCCGGACTTGGCAATCCGATTCAAAATTTCAGTGGTCGACCGGCCCCTTGAGACTGCCGATCCCAACCTGTACAAACGCATTTGTAGTGCTGGCGATGAGGAATTGATCAAATTGTCGGGGAGTGTCAGCACGAAGGTGCGCCACCTAATCCATCTGGCCGAGCCTGAGTGGCCAACACTGATGGACACTGCGAAAGCCCTGGGGCTGTCGCGCCGGACGCTGGCGCGCAGACTCGAAAGCGAAGGCAAACAATTCCAAGACATGCTGGATGAAGCCTGCAACGAACTTGCCTGTTGGTACCTGCGCCAGACGTCGCGCAGTGTGAGTGAAATTGCCGAGTTGATCGGTTTCAGCGATCAAGGCAACTTTTCTCGAGGATTTCGCAAATGGCAAGGCGTCACACCCAGCGAATACCGCCGATACTTCAGACCTTAAAGCTCATAGGCTGCAACTCAGGGATACGACACGGCTGGACTCCCCCCGCTCTGGTAGATATGCACGCCTAGCTAATGAGTTGCCACACCGGGTACTCCACGCCGTATCAGCCAAGAGAAATCATCTATCTCCCCAGCCGCCTTCGCTCGGTCGGTAAAGCGTCCTCGCTGACTTAGCTCGTCCAGCGAGTAGCCCTCTTGCAAACCGCCCACTGACATTACGTAGGCCGGAAGATAGCCGGTCAGCAGAAGGCGATAGTCTGCGGGCAGGCCTCCAATGATCGTACGCACCATATCGAATACGATTGTCGTGCAATTGGCCGTGATGGTGTTGTAGAAGCGTGGCTGTTCGATCAGGGCATTGGCCTGCTGCACATACGAAACAAGTAAGGTCCGCATCGCCTGGGGTGGCATGGCAATGCGGTATAGATAGCTGTCTTCGCCACGCACATTTGTACGAACGCGCAGTGCGTCGCGCTCATCTGTGGCAACGATGCTCAGTTCGAACTGTTTGAAGAACCCGCCAATCTCCGAATAGGCCTCGGCTTGCTCTTTGCGCACCTCGACAGTGAAGGTCAGAAAGCGCCCGTCGTTAAAGCCGAACGAGACGAGTACATGGGCAATGGCTGGCATGCCCCAGTAGGACGTAATCAGATCGACCGACGCGAGCTGATCAAGGTCGTAACTCCGGGTTTCCCAAACAGCATCGAAATCGTCGTCACTGCGCCAGGTGAAGTTCCGAACGTTGTGCAAAGTCAGTTTGCTACCAGTGATCTCACCGTGGCTCATCTGCGCGACATCGCTTGCCCAAGAGCGCTGGTTAGATGGTTCAAGGCTTGTCCACCAGAAAAGCAGGACTGCAAAAGACAGAACGCTGCTCGAGATTGCCGAGATCACTCGTCCACGCCAGAGCACGACTTGCAGGACTATGCCAAGTAAACACCAAGCCGTAATCGCAATAGCGCCAGTGACACCCAGTGTCTGGTAAACCAGCGCCAACGTGCCCCACGCGGTGAGCAGCAGCAAAACTAGCGATATGCCGCTTTGCATCAGAATCCGCAGCACCCAATTCATGGCGACCCCGTATCATTCGCGGGGCTGGGTTTCAGCCCCTTGAGGTGCTCATGTAACACCCTGCGTATCTCGACAATGGCCTGTGGTGTCTCCTGCACACTGTGCCAAGAAGGAACGACCAGCTCCGACTCCGCCCCTGGCAGATGAGAGCTGGCGTACGGCACAACACCGTCGCTCGAAAGCAAAACTTCGAGGTTTGGTGTGTGGTTGCCAATGATCGAGTGGTAGCGCACGTAGAGAGAGATCGGTAGATCAGCTGCAGCTTTGACGAAAGGATCCTGGTTGCTGAGGTTATCAATGCTGTTAAGCGGCCGCCGCAGCGCCACCGGAGCCGCAGAGTTAGGATCAACCAGAGCCTGGGTGACTTCCTTGAAGCGGGTCAGCATGGACACGGGCATCCTTACAAGCCCGGCAGCCCAGCGCGATATGCGATTCTCGGCGAACGGGGTGCCGCGATGCGGCGCGGCGGCAAATACCGCCCGACTAACCTGGGGCAGCGGCTCGAAATACAAATAAGGGCCTAGGCTAGCTTTGACCTTTTGAACGCGCGCGCCCTTGATGTCGAAATCGCTAAGCATGGCATCCCACAAGCGCTCGCCCGACGAAGACACCATCAAGCGCGACAACACGCCGCCCATACTGTGACCGACCAACACCATGTCATGGCTGGCTTTGGCCTCGCCCTGTGGGTCAAAGTTTCTCAGCGTCTGTTCGATGGCCTGTCGAATAGCTTGGTTATTAACGGCAATCGGCAGATTGGTCGGATAGTAGACCTGCCATATCTGGAAGTTGCGCCGCAGCTCCTCATCACCCAGCACCTCGTTGGCCACATTGATCCAGGCCTCCGGGCTGCTCGCGAGACCGTGCAACATGACAATGATGCGCCGATCCGGATCGAACGGCTGCAACATGTAAACATGTGGCCGCTCCAGCACCTCACCGCGGCCCACCAAAGTCAGCAGCGACTGCCTGGCGAATCCTGATCGAGCCAGCCATAAGCCATAGCCCGACGTAAAATTCGCCGCCAGTGGCACCTCTACCCCATGAATCTCTACCGAGTCATGTCGGTAGGGATCGTATCCGATCACCTCAACCTCGTAGGTGCTGAGCACCTCTTCCAGCGTTTTGCCGGGGAAGTGCGCCAATGCGGTGATTGCGGGAAAGGGTGTTTCACTCCATGGCAGCTCGTCACTGTCCTTGCTCACCACCCGTTTAGCCGTCACGGCCACCAGCTCAGCGCCCACCCCATCACGGCGGTACTGGTTGCGCAGACCACCAAAAGATAATGAAGCAGCAGGTATAAGCTCCTTGGGCAGTTGGCGATCATCCGCTAAACGCACATCCTTCATTTGTCCGGTTACAGTCCAGCGTCCGGTTACGATCCGGAAGTTCCCTTGAGGATGCTCGGGCGAAGGCGGATGTCCGTGATACCGCTCAAAGACTTCAGTAAGTGCCTGCTGAACCGAAAAGTTGTAATAGTCACGAACTTGGGTTTGTCGATCCTCAAGCGCGCGCTGCCCCGGTAACCGAGCGGTCAGAAAAAGATAGGCATAAGCGTAACGGGCGCTCTCAAGGTACGCATCAGTCCTGGATTGCGGAGCCATACTGTTGCGTCCATCTTGGGCTTCTTTGAGCCATAGCTCAGCCAACGCCGAGAGCCGTTGTTCATCATCTAGTCCTGTCGTGTTTTCCAGCGCATTGCGGCAAGCCAGAAACTGCGCAAGACAACCTTTCTCGTCGCTACCGACCACTTGTAGAGCAGCAATGGACGACGTACCGAGGTTGCCTGTTGTCAGCACATCGCCGCGGCGTAGGGTCAGGTAATCATCGTTACTGACCGCAGTTACTTTGACTCCAGCACAACCGGCCAGCACTGCTGCGAATGAAGCAAAGGATACAAGACGCCAAGCCAGGCGCAGAGAAGGGAAAAAGCTGAGCGGGTTCAAAATAGAGACATCACGTCAAGGATGGAAGAGTCGGGTTGGTGGCAACAGCAGAGCAAGTTCGGATCTAACAATCATGCTCAGAATCACCAGCTAGAGCACTTAGGGCTGTCACTCTACGCCAAAAAGGCCTACCGAATATCCATCAAGTAGAACAAGGTGTCTAGTTTTGAAGTGAGCTAATGAGGGGTTCTACCCCACTCCCACGGGCGGTTTTAGATGAGCAACACGCTCCCGCTTGAGTTGGCCGAAGAACCCTTCGCAAGCCGCGTTATCGCCACAACGCCCAACGGCACTCATGCTGGAAACCAGTGTATTTCTACTCAGAAAGCGCTGATAATCGGCGCTGGTAAATTGGATTCCTATGTCAAAATGCAGAACTACCGACCAGTCGCCCTGACGCTGCTAAATCGCCATTTCCACTGCGCGGATCACCATCTGCCTGTCCTGACGACGATGCATAGACCAGCCAACGATTAACTTGGTATACAGATCTAGCACAACGCAAAGGAACAGCTTGCCCTCCAGCGTGGCGATCTCTGTGATATCAGTGCCCCACTTGCGCTCCGGCTCCAAAGCATTAAAGTCGCGCTCCAGCAAATTTTTCACACCTGCTGCGCGGCCAGAAGCTGCTCGGCCAAAGCCGCGTCTCTTCCTGCGCGGCCAACCTTGAATTTTCTCTGCGGCCATCAAGCGAGCAACGCGGTTCAGGCTGGCGGTTTCACCTTCGAAGAGTAGATCTTCGTGCATGCGAGGCGCACCTATTGCATCGCGACTATCCTCATGAAGCTCACGAATACGTTTTATCAAGCGCGCATTCTCCTAAGCGCGTGGACTTGGCTCGCGACCTTGCCAGTCGTCGTAATAGCCACTGGCAGACACCTTCAAACAACGGCACATTAATCGGACTGGGTACACGTTGCGGCAGCGCTGGATCATCAAGTACCGTTCGATGATTACCTGGCAAAGTACGCTGCCGCGTCTTTTAAAAAATCACGTTCCTTCGTCACTCTGGCGAGCTCACGCTTGTAGCTGGCGTGGGGAACCCCGAAGACTATGACGGCCTCTTTAATACCCCCGACGACCTGGCGACGGAGCTGCCTAGAAAGACGCTATCGGGGGTCGGATCCACGGTGCGGACGGAGACCGGCGAACGCATCCAGTGCCTGTTGATTACCGGCCAGCGAGGACTCAGACGATAACCTCTCTGGCGTCAGCGAAGCGCTTGACAGCCGGTCAAGATTACATAATATTAAGAGCAACTTTGTGCAATATAACAAGTCCGGAATTCGCATCAAAAATCCGTTGAAACCAGCGGAATAGAGCCTTCGGAGGCCAATAGGTCAGTTCCCCCCGGCTCCACCAAAAAAGCATCTAAAGACGTCTCCGGACGTCTTTTTTTGTGCCTGAAACACTTAAAAATCAATGACTTACAGCCCAACAACGTCCAATAGCGTCTCATGGAAGCCAGCACATCTGGTATTCCAAATGGTATTCCAAGTATTCCTCTGGTATTTTTTGGAATACCAAACCCAGCTGTGGAATACCAGAATGAGCGGCAAAGCCATACGTCTCACTGAAACCAAGGTCAAAAACTCTGCCCCCAAAGCGACTGACTATGTCCTCGGCGATGGGGATGGCCTGCAGTTGCGAGTGAGAAGCAATGGCTCTAAGTTATGGAATTTCAACTACTACCATCCCGTCACCAAAAAGCGCCTGAACATGGGGCTTGGCACTTACCCCGAGGTTTCGCTCTCTCAGGCACGAAAGCTGACAATCGACGCTCGGCAACTGGTTATTCAAGGCATTGACCCAAAGGAACAGCGCGACAACAACCGCCAGCAGCAGAAGGCTGCCAGCGAGCACACCTTGGAGAAAGTCGCAGAGGCTTGGTTTGAGCTCAAAAAGGAGCATGTGACGCCTGCGTACTCAGAAGATATCTGGCGCTCCCTGACACTACATGTCTTCCCTGACTTGGGGGCCACCCAGGTTTGAGGGTGTGCAGAATTCTGTGTAACCGGGGATGGGGTTACTACTGTGGCAGCCTGCCTTCGTAGCTGATCGTAAAGCGTGTCAGTGCCGCTTTCCAGTCACGGATCGGCATCGTCCATTTCTTGCTGATGTTGCGTAGCGCCAGATAGAACAGTTTCAGCAGCGCCTCGTCGCTGGGGAACGAGCCGCGGTTCTTGGTTATCTTGCGCAAACTCATGTTCACCGACTCAATGGCGTTGGTGGTATAGATCACTTTGCGGATCTCCGGTGGGAAGTCGAAGAACGGCGTGATCCGAGCCCAGTTGCGCCGCCAGGACTGACC